>JAMOSL010000038.1 GCA_027063105.1 Campylobacteraceae bacterium | reverse complement strand
ATATTCTAATGGGTAAAGCCCTAGCAGATATAAAAGAGGAACAACAACTACATAAATTCCCTTTTTCTAATTTACATTTTGATAAAATTGGTAAAGAGAGAGGGCATATTATGGTCACTGAATATAAAAAGTCTATGAGTAATACTCAAGGGGCAAAGATGCAACTGCTTTTTTATATGTGGCAACTAAAAACTTCTCTTAAATTAAAAGTGATAAATGGTAAAGTTATTTCTGGTAAAAAAGTTATTTTTGTAGAAGGAAGTCCAGAAAATATGAAAATGATAGAAGAATTGATGAATGAGGTTAGTTTATTTTTATCTCAATCTACACCACCACCTTTTAAAGAGATAAAATTTTGCAAGGGTTGTGGATATAGAGATTATTGCTTATAGGAGTAAGAATGTATGTAATTTTATTTTATGATATAGCCAACAAAAGTCTCAAAGAAAAAGATAATAGTAGGACAATTCGTAAAACTGTAGAGAAATATCTTACGCGTGTTCAGTTCTCTGTTTTTGAGGGAGAAATCCGTCCAAGTGACTTAAAAAAGCTAAAAGTTCATTTGCAGAAAGTGGCTTATAAAGAGTTTGATTCAATAATAATATATGAATCTACACGCATGAATTACACAGATAGAGTTGTGATTGGTGTGGATAAAAGTGATGATATTTTTACAATGTAAGGAGATTTGATGATACAAAAAAGTGATAGAAGCCATTTTTTAATGATTAATGGACGGCTTAAAAGAGAAGATAATAATTTAAGATTTTTTAAATATGATGAAAATAATAATGTAGTAGATTCAAAGCCAATAGCTATAAAAGGTATTGATGAGATCTATCTTTTAGCAAAGATTGATTTGGATAGTTATACAATAGCCTTCATTGCAGATAATAATATTTTACTTCATATCTTTAGTTCATTTCAGAGTTTTAGAGGTAACTTCTTTCCAAATACCTCAAATTCTGTAAATAAAAGTGGATTTGCTTTATTAAAACAACTTCGTGCTTTTGATGATGAGGTTCATAGATTATATATCGCAAAACAGATTACAAAAGGGCATTTTCTTAATGGCTCTAATAATTGTAAAAAATATAAGGTTGAGTTTGAAGTAGATAAATATTTAGCCAATCTCGACAAAGCCAATACTATTAATGAGATAATGGCAAGTGAGGGTGCATTTAACAAAAATTATTTTAAGGCATGGAATAGCATTATCAAAAATCAGAGAAGTTTTAAATTTATTAAAAGAAGCAGACGCCCACCAACAGATAAAATTAATTGCTTAATATCTTATGTCAATACAAGAATTTATAATATATGTTTGAGCGAAATTTATAAAACTGAACTAGACCCACGAATTGGATTTATTCATGAACCTAATTATAAAGCGATAAGTCTTCATTTAGATATTGCCGAAATTTTTAAGCCAATTATTGGAGATAATATTATATTTACTCTTTTAAATAAAAATGAGATAACAGCTAAAGATTTTAAAACAGATAATGGTAGAATACGATTTACAAATGAAGCTATTAAAAAGATAGAGATGAAGATAATTAAAAAAATGACAGAACAAATTACAATTGGAGAACAAAGACTTACTTGGAGACAAGTTATAAGAAGAGAAGTAAATAGAATTAAAAAATGTATTGTAGAAACAAATGAATATGAACCATTTATATATCAATAACATCTCGTTGAAGCTATATTTAAGTTTTCTCAAACAAAGCTATAGCTTACTTTTACCAATCAAGACTATGTACTTTAAGTTTACTTTTGGTATAATAAACTTATCTAAATTAGAGCTAAAGCCTTTAAATAGGCGATTTGATAGCTGTTTAAATACATTCCCTATGGGATTTGAAACGTTCCCAACATTTTAACCATAGCAGGTACAGTGTAGGTTTAAATACATTCCCTATGGGATTTGAAACTTGTTTATATCTTTATCTGTTTTTTTATCCCAAAGTTTAAATACATTCCCTATGGGATTTGAAACCAGAATAAAGCCAAACGAACTCTGGTGTTGGAAGGTTTAAATACATTCCCTATGGGATTTGAAACACACTCATTACAGTACCCTAAAAATGTTATCTGAAGCGTTTAAATACATTCCCTATGGGATTTGAAACAAATACTTAGATTTTAACACAAAGAACGCAATAAAATATACTTTCAATGTTTAAAATATATATGAGCAAAATTATTAATACAAAGTTAGCGAAATCCAAGCATTTGTGGGTTTTTCTCTAAATTTAGACAAAAATTATAAAAAGGTAGCTTAGACCTTAATCATAACCAATGACTTTGTGTTTTTGGCGATTTTAACTAAGAGAGTGCGATTGTTCTAAGTTTTGTTTTGTTATACTTTATTATAAAATAACTGAAAATAAATTATAAGTGATTAAAAATGAAACAAGCCCTACTACTTTTGAATATGGGAGGTCCTAATCATATTGAAGAGATTGAGATATTTCTAAAAAATATGTTTGCAGATAAAAATATTTTACCCGTTAATCCCTATCTTAGAAAATTTATAGCTAATATAATTATTTCTAGACGACTGGAGGATGTTAAAGAAAATTATAGACTTTTAGGTGGTAAGTCTCCACTTCCTAAATTAACACAAAAGGTTACAGATAAATTAGCTAAAAAATTAGATATGCCTATATATGCTACTATGCGTTATGTTTCTCCTTTTGCTACAGAGGCACTTATCAAATCTAAACGATCAGGTGTTGAAGAGTTGATTCTTTTTCCTTTATATCCTCAATACTCCACAACAACTACTCTATCATCACTTGAAGATATAGAAGAGAGATGTAAAAATATTGACTATTTTCCTAAAATAACTATGTTAGATTCTTATTACGATGATTATGAGTATATTGAAGCTAGTTGTGAACAGATTATCAAATCTATTGAGAATATTGATAGTTCATCTTATGATTTAATTTTATCTGCTCATGGATTACCAGTTAGTATTATTAAGGCTGGTGACCCTTATGAAAAAGAGATTATGGCAAATGTTTCTGCAATTAAGACATATTTATCATCTAAAGGTATTAAGTTTAATGATATAAAACTTGCGTATCAATCAAAGGTTGGTTCTTCTGCTTGGCTTGAACCTAATTTAGTTGATGTTCTTAGAAATCCTACTAATTTAAAAGTTGTTATATATCCTTTGGCTTTTACAATTGATAATTCAGAGACTGATTTTGAATTGGATATTGAACACCGAGAGATAGCTGAAAAGGTTGGATTTGAAGATTATATTGTTGTTAAATGTATGAATGATAGTGACAAATTTATAGATTTTATATGTAATTACATTAAGAAAGAGGTTAACTAATGTCTATTGTAAAAAAATTAGATTTAGATGGATATATAGAAAGTTTTGAACGATTTTTAGCAAGAATTAAACCTGTTCCTATGGAAGGAGATGTTAATCAGCATTATCGTTATATTAAAGCTCTATCATCTGTAGATTTCCCAGAACCAAAGAGTGTGCCTAATTTAGATGGTGCATTAGCTAGAGTTAGAAAACAGGCTATATTGGGACTTGATGAAATATATGATTTTGTTAAAATAGTAGAGTATTTTAATAGATTGAAAGCTATAGAACTTCCTCAACCTTTGTCTAGTTGGATTGGAGAGATTGAAGTACCAGAAGATATTATTGAAGTTTTAGGATATTTTAATGCTCAAGGTGAAATAAATCCTCAAATAGATAAAGAGTTATTTGATATTCAAAAATCTATTAAGATTAATAAATCAGAAATAAAAGAGTCTTTATATAAAATGGTACACTCTTCACATATTAAAGATTATTTAGTTGATACTCAAATACATTTTCAGAATGGTGAAGAGACACTTTTAGTTAGAGGTGGATTTAATAATATTTTAAAAGCTAGTGTTGTCGGAAGAAGTGCAGGGGGTTATTTCTATATTATCCCTCAAAAAATATCTCATCTTAAGTCAAAAGAGACAGAACTATTAGCAAAACAAGATGAAGTTATATATAGATATTGCCAAAAAATTTCAGCTGTATTTTTAACTTGGGAGAGATTTTTAAGATTTATAAATAGAGAATATGATAGATTTGACCACTATCAAGCTAGAGTTTTGTTTGCTAAAGCTAATGAGTATGAGTTTATTTTGCCATCAAAAGATAAAAGAGTAAAATTAGTAGACTTTTCACATCCAGCTATTTCTAATCCAACACCAGTTAATATTGATTTAAATCGTTCAGTGATGTTAATTACAGGGGTTAATGCTGGTGGTAAGACTATGCTTTTAAAGTCTATGTTATCAGCCGTTTATATGAGTAAATATCTTTTACCATTTAAGTGTGATTCATCAAGAACACATATTGGACATTATAAAAATATAGAGGCAGTTATTGATGACCCTCAATCAGTTAAAAATGATATATCTACATTTGCAGGTAGAATGCTAGAATTTTCTCATCTATTTAAAAAGAGAGATGCTATTGTTGGAGTTGATGAGATAGAATTAGGAACAGATAGTGATGAGGCAGCTACTCTATTTAGGGTATTGCTAGAGTCTTTAAGAGATAGAGGTATTACATTTGTTGTTACAACTCACCACAAAAGATTAGCTTCATTAATGGGTGCAGATGATGAAGTTGAACTTATAGCTGCATTATATGATGAAGAGCAAAGATTACCTACTTATACATTTTTACAAGGAAGCATAGGAAAGAGTTATGCTTTTGAAACAGCTCAGAGATATGGAATTCCTGCTCATATTATAGATAATGCTAAAGTTATTTATGGAGAAGATAAAGAGAACTTAAATGAGCTTATTGAAAGGTCAACATCTTTAGAGAGAGAGATGAGATTAAAAATATCTAAATTAGATAATCAGAAAGCTGAACTTGATAAAAAATATAAATATTTAGAAGAGATAGAAGAAAAACTAGAAGAGAAACATAGAAAAGCAGTAGCAACTTTAGAAAATAGATATAATGCAGCAACAAAGAGAGCTCAACAAGCTTTAAAGGCTAAAGAGTCAACAGAAGGAAGAAGATTATTAACAGATGCACATAAGCATAAAGATAAAAGTAATAAGGTAAATATATCAGATACTAAAATAGAACTGAAAGAGGGTAATAGAGTAAAATATAGGTCTCATAAAGGTGATGTTTTATCTGTTAGAGGCGATAGTGTAACAATATTGGTTGATGGAATGAAAATGAGAGTTCCTCTGAATCAACTTAAACGGATTAGCGATATTCCAAAGGTAGAAGCTAAAAAACCTAAAAAGGTAAGAGTAACTGTAGAAAAGAGTGGGGCAAGTGTATCTGTTAAGCTTTTAGGAATGTATGGAGATGAAGCTATTGATAGAGTTGATAAGTTTTTATCAGATGCTTTAGTTAATGGTTTAAATCAGGTAGAGATTATTCACGGAACAGGTGGAGGAGTTTTATCTAAACTTGTAACAGAGTATTTATCAACACATCCAAAGATTAATAACTTTCATAGAATGAGAGGTAATCTCGGTGTTACAGTAGTAGAGTTATAGGAAAATTTTAGATATAATTAGTTAAAAGTAAAATAGGGGATTGAGTATATGAATATTAAAGATAATGTAAATTATGTAAAAAATGAGTTAACAGCTGATGAGAAAGTTTTAGAGAGTGCTTTTAAACTAGAGAATATATATAGAAAATATAAAATCTTAATTTGGGGTGTTGTTGGTATATTAGTTATTGGTGGAGGCTCTAGTGTAGCATTAGATATTATTAATCAATCTAAACTAGATAATGCGAATCAGGCATTGATAACTCTTCAGACTGAACCAAATAATGCAAAAGCTAAAGAGATATTAAAAATAAATAATCCTTCACTTTTTGATTTATATAACTTTAAATTGGCTATAGAATCACAAGATATAAAAGCTTTAGATGTATTGTCAAAAAATAAAAATAATATTATTGCTGATATAAGTTCTTATCATAGTAGGGCTTTATCTAATAAAAATGGTGAGTCTATATATTACAAGAATTTATCATTAGTTACAAGTGCTTATAATAATATTGAAAAAAATAAAATAAAAGATGCAAAGTTAAAATTAGAGATGATAGATAATCGTTCATCTTTGGCTTCAATGTCAACTCTACTTACTCATTATACTATTAAAGGGGAGTAGATGAGGTCTTCTATATATTCGATATTTCTTATATTAACCATATTACTCTTTACAGGTTGTGGTAGTAAAAAATATTTTGAACCTGCACAAACATCTAATGCTGATGGAGCTATGAAATCTCATAAAGGTACATCAAAATACTTAACTAGAGATGGTGTTACTTTTGATAATAATAAATATGTTAGTAAATATGGAAGTGGTAAAATTGTATTAAATTCCAACGAAGTTTTTCTTAGTGCAAATAAATCTTATATATTTACAACAGACCAATATGGAAAATTATTTATAACTAAAAAATCTACTAAAAAATTAGTAAAAACTGTTAAATTTGATGTTCCTATTGTTTCAGCAGGAGTTAAAAATGGACTGTTAGTGTATCTTCTTCAGGATAATACATTTGGTATATATAAACTATCAAATGATACAAAACTTGTTGAGAATAAATCAGAAGATGCTTTTGCTGTTGACAGTAGAATAGCTTCACCTATGTTTATTGATAACTTAGTGGTAGTTCCAACTTTAGATGGGAAACTTTTAATTATGGATATGAATAATCCAGAAAATGCTAAAGTTATATATATTAGTTCTTCTACAAAATTAAATAATGTAATTTATCTATCAAGAGTCGGAAATCTTCTTGTCGCATCAACTCCAAATAGAGTTATGACAATAGGAACAGCAGAAGGTGAATATAACCGTCAAGGAATTAGTGAAGTTGCTATCTCTAAAGGTTCAATATATCTATTTACAAAAGCTGGTGAAATTATTAAAATGAATTCATCTCTTGAACAAAAAGCATATAAAAAGTTTAAATTTGCACATTTTAGTACAGGGACAGCATTTGGTGGAAAAGTATATGGATTAGATCAACAAGGTTCATTAATTGTAACTGATGCTAATCTTAAGAAATATCGGGTTTATGATGTTGGAGCAGTAAAAGATTATGCATTTGTATCTGGTCGTAAATTATTTAAAGATGAATTAATTATAGCACTTGATAAACTTTCTCTTTGAGAGGGTTTGTTAGGTGAAAGAGATAGTCGAACGAATGAGCCATAAAGGTGTTATTTTTAGAAAATTAAAAGAGATAAAACCAAAAGATATAGGAAGTAGAAAAAAAGTAAAGCTATATATAGGTGTAAATTTAGAAAAATATTATTGTCTGGTTATGAAACTATCAAATAAAAGTAAAATCATAACTAAAGAAGCATTAGAAATTATAGAATTACATAAAAAAATAGAAAAATATAACGATTCAAGAATACATAAAAAATATATATTTATAGATGTAAAAGTCTGTTCAAAGGCTAAAGAAACACTTAGAAGCGATGGGTGGAAGATTTTTTAGGGCATAGTATCAAAATATAATTATTGATACTATATATAAGCATTTTATTACTTACTACTCTTTTTAAGTCTAGCTTTTACTAGTTCCTTATACATTTTAGCATATTTTTTATTTCCATTTTTTAAATCTGTAGTTGTTCTAAATACAATAAATGGTAGACCACCATCTTCAATATCAAGATAAAATTGCTTTACAACTTTCCATAATTCATTAACTTTTCCAATAGCTTTATTCATTTCAGGTGTATTTCCTGCATAATTAATTCTTATTTTAATATTTTTTTCACAAAAATCAACTGATTTCTTCATCATAGCTAAAGTATTCTCATCTTTTATACCTGCTTGATAGGCGATATAATATTTAGCAATAGATTCAATTTTTGGGCTTAATCCAACTCTATTAACTGGATCATTATATCCAATTTGTTTTTTGTATGTAGTAGCAATATGACGAGATGCTTCACTAAGACTTCCTACTAAGTCTAATACTAATTGTGCATTATTCATATTATATGGTTTTTTAACCAGAATTTTAAGTTCATTGTAATTCATAAGCATAAAAGATAGTAAATTCTTTATTTTTTTATCTTTAGCAGATTTTACTAGCATAATATATCTCTTACTAAAGGCTATTAAGGCTTTATTCATCTCTATTCGACCTTGTCTTACACTTACATTCTCACCTATAGAAAAGTACGATTTCCCTATAGTCTCAGCTGCTATATTACATTTATATCCACTAACTATATCTTCATATACTTCTAACTTATCTTTTTTGCTAGATTCTGCAATAGATACAGATACAAGTAATGTCATTATCATTATAGCCCTTATGACCATCATTATTTTATTTTTCATCTTTTATCTCCTTAATATATTTATGGAATTATTATTTTGTAGCTATTATCTTTAGTGCCATTTCATTAGCTAATTTATCAGCAGTTTCACACTTATTATATATCATAGATGGAATTGGATTCTCTTCTATCATAGAAAATGACATAATTGCATACTCAAGTATTTTTTCTGTTTTATCCAACCATTCTTTAAATTCTGGATTTTTATAGTGTGGTGATTTTTGTAATATAGCTATACTCTTCTTATATTGAGTAACACTACTATCCCAATACTTAATAATAGTTGGATCATTAAATTTCCACATCTTCATCATGTATTGCTCTACAAGACCATGTGCTGATATAGATATATCTATAGCAGCATTTAGTTCAAGACTGTTAATAGATTTTATACTTTTTAATATATATTTTTTCATCTTTTTCATTTCTAATTCAAGATTATGTGTATTCTTATGTATGAATAGTACCTCTTTTCTCATTATTTTTTTATCTGATTCCATTTGGGCAATAAGAAGTTTCTCTTTTGTTTTCTTCCATATTTTTTGACTACTTTTAATAGATTTTTGAATAGTAGAATCATTAGCATACTTTTTACTTAGTAGTTTTAATATAGATTCATATTCTTTTATATTTTTATTTAATCTATCAATAGGGTCTTTAAATTTTATTTTTGTACCTATAGCAATGTAATTACTAACCATAGATTCTAAATTTGAAATTTGCTTTCCAAGCTCAATAACTGTATTTATATTATTATCCAGTTTTACAGCATGTATCTGTATTGACATAAGTAAGACTATTACTATTGAAGTTAAAAATTTTGCGAATACTTTCATCTTTCCATTCCTTTATTTTTTATAATTATAACATATTTTTTTCAAAAACTAAAAATATTTTATCTTCTTCATCTAAATATAGAGTTACTCCATTATTTTCTAATAATTTAAAATCTGATAATATATTTTCTATATCTTGTGGTGTATGATAGTATTGTTTTATTGTCTCTTTTGATTTTTTATAGCCGTTATTTTCTTTTTCAAAGAGGGTAAAGTCTGAAGTGTATATATCATTTTCAAATTCACTCTCTATTGCCAAGAACCTATCTTCATCATCAATAGAGAAAGCACCAACTGCTACCTCTTCAAATCCATATAGTGTATTTATATCACATAAAAAATATCCACCACTATTTATATGATTTGATATACACTTTAAAAAAGATTTTAATTCATTTTGGTTTAGATAATTTAACATATCAAATACAGCTGTAATTACATCAAAAGATTCTTTAACATCACATAAATTTATATTATCTGCATTAATTCCATTCTCTTTTGCCATATTGACCATATTTGGACTTAAATCAATTCCTAAACTCTCTTTTGGATTAAATGCTTTATTTATTTTATATAAGAAATCTCCACTTCCACAACCTACATCTAATATAGAATTGAAATTGATACTATTTAAAGCTAGAAAATAGTGAGCATAAAGTTTAGGAGATGCCTCTTTTACACCTAAGAGGTCTTCTACTTTTGCATATAAATCTAGGGCTTTAGGCACGACTAGATACTACACTATTTATTTTTTCATAAAGAGATAATATTTCTTCTTTTTTTGCATAATAACTATTTTTATTTGCTATTAAATGAGCAGAAGATTCCATAATATCTTCTGCCACTTTTAAACCATTTTCTCGCATTGTATCACCTGTTTCAACAATATCAACAATTGCATCAGCTAATCCAACTAATGGAGCTAATTCGATTGAACCATATAATTTAATAACTTCAACACCAACAGCTTTTTGTGCAAAATAGTCTTTTGTAATATTTACCATTTTCGTTGCTATTTTGATGTCTGGTCTACTCCAGTCTAACTCATCACCATTTTTTATTCCAATGGATACTTTACATTTTCCTAGCTTCATATCCATTAATTTAATAATATCTAGCTCTTTTTCTGTTATAACATCTAGTCCAACAACTCCAATATCAGCAGAACCATATTCTACATAGGTTGGTACATCTTGATTTCTTACATTTAAAAATCTAAATTCTCCAATATCCAAAATAAGTTTACGACTTTCAAACTCAAATTCTCCACCAAATATTTCAGCAAATATCTCTAGTGTCTCTTCAGCTATTCTACCTTTTGGCAAAGCAATAGTTAACATAATTCATTTCCCTTTAAACGAGTCTGCATACCTTTAAAAATTAGTTTCTCATCAAAAACTGAATTCTTAAAAAAAGATGAAAGATACTCTCCATCACCACCTGTAAAGTAAAGTTTTCTATCCTCTTGATGCTTCTCTATGATTGTTTTAATAGGTGCAATTATACCATAGCTTATCCCATCTTTCGTTGTTAATGGCAATCTATCTAGTGAAATTTTATAGTTCATATCTATCTTTAATGCAGGAGATATATTTTTATAACTATTTAATATACTTTTTAAACCTACTAATATAAATCCACCTTTATATGCTCCATTTTCCATAATATCCAGAGTAATGGCAGATCCAGCATCTATAAATATTCCATTTTCATGACTTAAACACAACGCTTTTCTATCTACACCCATCCCATTATAAGAACCATTTAAATCAATTTTAGATGATATATTTTTCCATTTGGTAGAATCTTCTATTCTTTTTTCTAATTTACTATTTACGCTAATATAATATATCTCTACCTCACTATATTCTTTAATAGCAATATTATGTTTTAAATGTATGACCTCATCTTTTATATATATATGTATATGAGTATTACCTATATCAGCAAGTAACATTTATATCATCTTTATATTTTATAGGGTCTATTTGATTAGCCATCTTAAATCCATTTAATCTTAAACGGCAACTATCACAAATCCCACATGCCTCATCTTCTGATTTATAACAGCTCCAAGTATATTCTAATGGAACAGATAATAATATAGAACTTGAGACTATTTCACTCTTTCTCATATTAACTAAAGGCATTTTTATCTCTATATTTGTCTCATCTTTTGTACCTAAATTAATAGCATTTTGCATAGAGGATATATAATTACTTCTGCAATCAGGATATCCACTACTATCTTCTTCAACAACTCCTATATATAAGGCTGTTGCATTATGTTTTTCAGCAATAGCAGAAGCAATAGATAAAAATATTCCATTTCTAAAAGGTACATAAGTTATAGGCACACCATCTTCTACTCCACCTACTGGAACTTCAATTGAATTATCAGTCAATGCAGATGCTCCAATTTGTTCAAAGAAATTTAAATCTATCTCATACTCTTTGATGACTCCTAACTCTTTAATTACTTTTCTAAAACTTTCTAACTCTTTTTTCTCTGTTCTCTGTTTATAGTTAAAATGAACACCAATAATTTTATATCCATCAAGCTTTGCAATAGATGCACTCAAAGCACTATCCATTCCACCAGAAATGACACATACTGCTATTTTTTCTGACATATTTATCCTTTTGATTTGATACTATAATTTTAACAATATTAGATATAATTTCAGATGTTAATAATTGAAGATAATCAGACAAATTTTACTATTCCTTTAGATATTTTAGAGAATATTTCATCTAGTTTTACTACTAGAGAGATAGAACTAATCGTTACAGATTCTTTAACTATACAAGATATGAATGCAACTTATAGAGATAAAAATAGCCCAACAGATGTTTTAAGTTTTCCTCTTGAAGGTGATTTTATGCCATTAGGATCAATTGTAATATGTATTGATTTTGTATATGATAAAGCTAAGTTTTTTGGACATAGTGATGAAGAAGAGTTTATTTTATTATTTATTCATGGTCTACTTCATCTATTAGGGTTCGACCATGAAGTTGATAGTGGAGAGATGAGAGAAAAAGAGGAAGAGATTATTGAAATTTTTTCTCTTCCTAAGAGCTTAATTGTAAGAACGATTAATTAAGGACTAATTATGGATTTTGTTATATTTGTAGTTGCAATGGCAACTTTAATTTGGGGAGCAAATTTATTAGTACAAGAGAGTGAAAAGATTGCATTAAAGTTTAATATATCAGATTTTATTATTGGTGCAACACTTGTTACTTTAGGAACAAGTCTTCCAGAAACAGCTGTAGGTATTATTGCAAGTCTTAATGATAAACCACAAATTACTATTGGAAATGTAATTGGAAGTAATATACTAAATATAACAATGTTATTGGGAATAATATTGATTATTACAAAAAAGAATATAAGTTCAAACAGAAATTTTCTTGTAAAAGATAGCTATTGGGCTTTAATTCCTATATCTGTTTTTATATTAATGATTTTTGATGGTGTCATATCTAGATTTGATGCAATTATATTATTGCTTTTAATGGGTGCATACATTCTGTTTTTAGTGAAAGAGGCAAAAGGAATTATAGAAAAGCAAGTTTATTATGATAAAAGTGATTTTAGATGGTTATACACTTTACCTTTAATATTTTTAGCTTTAATATTTTTAATTATAGGTGCAAATTTTACAGTAGAAAGTGCATCAAATATAGCTAAAAGTTTTGGTGTATCAGAGTGGGTTATTAGTGTAATTATGATTAGTTTAGGAACATCTCTTCCTGAATTAGTAGTTGGCATTACAGCATCAATAAAAGGTAAGGTTGATATGGCTATTGGAAATATAATTAGTTCAAATATGGCAAATATAACTATAATTTTGGGCTTCGCAGGACTGGCTAACCCATTAAGTATAAATATTTCCAACTATTTATTCGACATTTTAACAATGTTAATAGCAACTTTAATCTTAGTGTTCTTAATAGCAAACAAATTATATACTAAATCAGCAGGAATAAGTCTATTTATAATATTATTTATCTTCTTAGAACATACTTTGGCAACGCTTTGATAGAAGGAAATGAATAATATGAACTATAGGAAATATTTTGAAAAAAAATTAAAAGAATTTGTCAAAACATTAGAAGAGCATATCACTACAAAAGATGGAGAGTGGTCAATTAAAGGCTTTATTGACGCCTATAAAAATATTTATACTATCTCAAATGATACCAAACAGTAGAAAATAAACAACTATTTAACTGTTTTTATCCTATAGGAAGAAGAGGTTCTCACAGACATAATCTTTATAATGCAATCTTACTTATATTAAAATATAATAATCCAAAAGATTTCTATACAGGTGAAACACCATCTACTCATGGAACAAAGATAACAAAACTTGAACAGCATCATATTTTTCCATTAAATTCATTAAAAGGAAAAGAGATAACCAATAAATATAAAAATAGTGAATATAATAATATTATTAATAATATAGCAAATATTTCTTTAATTACAAAAGAGACGAATAATAGCAGAATTAGTAATAAAAATCCTAGTATATATATTAAAAATTTTGAAGATGAATTTTATCAAAAAGGAAATATTGAAGAGTTTTATAAAATTATGGAAAATCATTTGATTAGTAGAGAAATGTTAAAGCTTTTAAAAGAGGATAAGTTTGAAGAGTTTATAGTTTCAAGGACAAAATTAATATATCAACAAATAATAAAACTAACAACAATGAATTATTAAAATGAAAATATTCGTACCTCCTATTAAATCACAAGGGATTAAAACAAAACTTGTACCATGGATAAAAGATGTCATTCCTTCTAAGATTGAGGGTACTTGGATAGAGCCGTTTATGGGTACTGGTGTGGTGGCTTTTAATATTCGTCCTGATAAGGCGATACTTGCTGATAGTAATCCTCATCTTATTAACTTCTATAATGGAATTAAAAATGATAGTATTAATCCAAATGTAGTTAGGCACTTTTTAGAAGAAGAGGGAGAGAAACTTCTTACTATTGAGGACTATTATTATGAAGTGAGAAAACGCTTTAATGAACATCATAATCCTTTAGATTTTTTGTTTATTAATAGGGCAGGATTTAATGGCATGATACGGTTTAATAAAAAAGGTGGTCATAATGTGCCTTTTTGTAAAAAGCCAAATCGTTTTGCTAAGTCTTATGTGACTAAAATAGTAAATCAAGTTGATAACATACACACTATTATAAAAAGTAGTGATTATTCATTTATACATCAATCATTTCAAGGGACTATAGCAATGGCAAAAAAAGAGGATATTATCTATTGTGACCCTCCTTATATTGATAGATATGTGGATTATTATAATGGTTGGAATGCAGAAGATGAGAATAGTTTAAATACACTTTTGGATATTTTTGAGGGTAAATTTATCTTATCCACTTGGCATAGTAATAAATATAGAGAGAATGAGTATCTAAAAACTATTTGGAAGAAGTTTGAGATAGTGACAAAAGAGCATTTTTATCATCTTGGAGGTAGTGAAAATAATCGTAATTCTATGTTAGAGGCATTGATTTTAAATCATAAAATACCTAAAATTAAAGAGAAAAAAGTTTTAAAACAGCTTACCTTATTTTAGATTTCATTGATTAATCTAATAATCTACTTCCATCCATTGCTCCATTTTGAAGTTTTGAGCTTACTATTTTTATATCTTTTAGTATATTTGGCATAACTTGATTTTTTATCTCTTTTTTTATCCAATCTATTAGATATGGATTCTTTTCTATTACACCACCACCTAATACTAATATTTGAGAATTTGATAGAGTTATTGCTGTAGAGACGGCTCTTAGAAGTGCTTCTTGAAATATTATTTTTATCTCTTTAGTCTCTAAATTGATATTTTTATAAGATATATTTTTATAATTTAACCATTTTTCTATTGCTAGACCTGATGCAAATAGTTCTATGCAGTTACTTTTTCCACAACCACATCTAAATGGAGACTCTTTATATGGTATGTGTCCTAATTCAGAGGATTGATTGCTTATTCCTGTAACTATCTTTCCGTTATCTATAATTGCACAACCTAATCCAGTGCCTACATATATTGCAGTAATAAATTTAGAGTTAAAGTAATTGCTTTCTGCTCTAATAGCACAATTTAAATCATTGTCTATCTCTAATTTTAAATTATAATGATTTTCAAAAAATGACTTTATATTATAATTAGATACTTTTATATTAGGAGAGGATATTATTTTTCCATTGTTTACTTGACCAGCAAAAGATATACCAACAAATAATATTTTAGGATAATTTTTTAGTTTAGACTCTATAAACTCTATCAAGTCTACATCTTGAGAGCTTATATTATCTTTTATTATTTTATTATCTATCTCTAATTCACTTCTTAGGTTTGTCCCACCTATATCTATAAATAATTTACTCTGCATCTTTATATAATCTTAATTGTCTACATGCATCTTCAGGAGTAACTGGGTTTATCATCATATCCATAGATATTTCAAATCCACCGTGTTGATATATTCGAGGCATAATGCGTATTGCCAAACGACTAATATTATCTATCTTATCAAAGTATGGGGCTGTTTGAGTTGTATGATGAAGAGGAGGAGTATTAATTGAAATATTAAAATCAATATCTCCAACAGTGCAATTTATACTAGAGTTTATATATTTAAATATTTTTACAAGATTTTCTCTCTCTTCTTCTGATATATCCTCTATTCTACTTAATCCCTCTTTTGAAACTATCATAACTTCAAATGGATATTCACTTGCATAAGGACAAAATGCTACAAAGTCTTTATTCTCTTTTATAATTCTAATTTTATCGTTATACTCTTGAACTATAATATCTTCCATTAATACTCTATTTGTAAGATTATAATGCTCTAAAAACCTTTCAAATTTATTATGCACTTTTGTGGGAATTACTGGAAGTGCTATTATTTGAGTATGTGGATGAGGTTGTGTTCCTCCAGCTTTTGCACCTTGATTTTTGAATATTGATATATGTAATAGTCTTTGGTCTATTTTTAAATCTCTAATACGCCTTTGAATAGTATCTATCCAGTTTGTATATTCCTCTATACTCCATTTGTGCATAAGATTATCATGATGAGGTGTATCAATAATAATTTCATGAGCTCCAAATCCTTCATGTGCTGTAAATAGACCATTATGTTTGACATAATTTTCATTTTCTATACTAACAGCTTTATATAAATTAGGCACAACTCTAGTCTTCCAGTTTTGACTATTTGGTTCGCTACTTTTATCTCTAATTGCATCTATTTCTGGAGTTGTTTTATCTTCATTACCATTACAAAATGGACATGATATAATATGTGTTCTATCAAGTTTTGTGATATTTAGTGGACGATGTAGTCTTTCTGGAGC
>JAMOSL010000037.1 GCA_027063105.1 Campylobacteraceae bacterium | reverse complement strand
GTTCTAAATAACCTAATTCTGCTGGATTTTCTTCAAATTTATCTCTAACAATAACTGCAAATACATCATGTTTTTTACTTAAAAGTTTCAAATCTATATCTCCAATAAAGTCTGAAATTATAAATAAGAGAGACTGTTTACGAACTCTACTAAATAACATATCTACAAATCCAGAGAAATCTCCCTCTTTACCAATAGATTCAAAATTCATTAAAAAATCAACTGCACTATTTACAGAATATAGCTTTTTACTTGATTTACTCTTTTGATATAATTTGTCTGCATATACTATAGATGAAAATAAATCAGAATTTTTTACTGCTGAAAATCCTAAAATAGAGACAATTTCTGCAATTAGCTCACTTTTCTGCCTTACTGTTCCAAAATAGACAGAACCATTCATCATCGTAGCTACAACAACATTTAGTTCTCTCTCCTCTTTATATATTTTGACAAAAGGTTTACCTAATTTAGCTGTTGTTTTCCAATCTATTTTCCTAACATCATCACCATAAATATATTCTCTAAGTTCTGAAAATTCAAAACCTTGCCCTTGAAAAAGAGATGCATTATTTCCTAACATACCTCCAAAAACCTGTCTACGAGTCTTTAAAATTATCTTTTTTGTTGCTTTGTTCATATCTATATTCTATGGTATTGGCACAGCTGATAAAACTTTGGAAATGATATAATCTTGTGTGATTCCTTCTGCTTGGGCTTCATAACTTAATATTATTCTATGTCTTAGTATCTCTTTGGCTATATATGCTATTTCAATCGGTGATACAAAATCTTGACCTTTTAAATATGCTACTGCTCTTGATGCTTTATACATATCAATACTTGCTCTTGGACTTGCACCAAACTCTATATATGAAGACAACTCTTCTAATCCATATTTACTAGGTTCTCTTGTCGCAAATACTAGTTCTATTATATATTTTTCTATCTCTTCATCTAAATGAATTTCCATTGCCTCTTTTCTAATACGGCTGAGGTCATCTAATGTAGCAACTTGTTCTATCTTTTCAAACCCATCATTTGCTACTCTTCTTGCTATCTCTAACTCCTCTTCTTTCGTATTATATCCAACAACTACTTTCATCATAAACCTATCTAATTGTGCTTCTGGAAGCTCATAAGCACCCTCTTGTTCTACTGGATTCTGAGTAGCCATAACTAAAAATGGTAGATCTATTTTAAATGTATCATCACCTATAGTCACTTGTCTCTCTTGCATAACTTCTAGCAGTGCTGATTGAACTTTTGCAGGAGCTCTATTTATCTCATCAGCTAATAATAAATTTGTAAATACTGGACCTTTTTTTATCTTAAAAGAATTACTTGAAGGGTCATAAATTTCTGTTCCAATAATATCTGAAGGAAGTAAATCAGGAGTAAATTGTACTCTTTTAAACTCTAAACCTAAAGTCTTTGCTAATGCATTAACAGTTGTCGTTTTAGCCAACCCTGGAACACCTTCTAATAAGATATGTCCTCTACATAAAAGACCTGCAAGTAGCCCCTCTATCATTTTTTCTTGACCAACAATAACTTTACTCATTTCTACTTTTATAGATTGAATTATTTTACTCAATGGATACTCCTCTAATCAATAAGATTTTTTTCAAATATTACTTCTAGCTAGTAAACAGATGGTAAATGAAAGTTTTTCTTGTATATTAAAGTTTAAATTTAACGACTCATAGGTATAATAGAAATTATACTTACAATATTAAGGATTATTAGATATGCCTTCCTCTCAAATTTTAATTATTTTAATTGCAATTTTGTTAATTGGAGTTTTAATATTATTGATTATTTTAAATAAAAAGTCTAAAAATATAGATGCTTTATATAAAAAAAATAAGATATTAGAACGATCATCAGAATATTCAAAAGATGGTTTACTTGTTATAACCCAAGCTAAAGAGATTATTACATTTAATGATGTAGCAAAACAACTATTTTTTTTATATAATCAAGAATTAGGAAAAGCTGTAATTTTAAAAAT
Source organism: Campylobacteraceae bacterium (assembly GCA_027063105.1). Lineage (GTDB taxonomy): Bacteria > Campylobacterota > Campylobacteria > Campylobacterales > Sulfurovaceae > SZUA-451. The sequence goes on along the minus strand of JAMOSL010000037.1, from coordinate 8,302 downwards.
GAGTGATGGTAAAATGGAGAGTATTAATACACTAATAAAAGCCAATAAAGAAAGATTGGAACATTTTAAATCTTTCTCTGTTGAAGCAACTCTTCTAAAAAAAAGAACTGAAATACCTGTTAGAATTCTCTTTGAAGCATATTCTGTATCCAAAAAATCATCTGAATATGATACTATTATTATAATTAGTGATATCTCTCAAGAACTTATGGTAACAAAACATCGCCATAGAGACCTTTTAACAAATCTTCCTAATCAAAGTCAAGCTATGTTGGATATTGGTGTATTCATGAATAAAATGAATACAACAAACAAAAAATTTGGTCTTGTTCTCTTAGAAATAGATCACTTTTCTGATATAAGAGCTATTTTAGGACATATATCAACTGATCTTCTAATTGGCAAAATAGTTGAGAGCTTAAAATATTTTGCAAGAGAGATAGATAGTTCAGTCTATCAGATGACAAGAAATAATTTTTTACTTTTAATTCCAGAGATTACAACTGAAATTGAAGTCAAAGATATTATAAAAATAATTAGAAACGATTTAAGTAATCTTCTTGATAATGAAGTTACCAATATTGATTTAACTTTTTCAACAGGTGTTAGTTTTTTCCCATTAAGTGGAAATGGTATTGATATGTTGATTGATAATACATATAAAGCATTAGCAAAGGCTGAAGAGAAAGGAAATGGACATATTGTTATAGATTATGAGATGTCTCTTGATAAAGATAAGAATCATGAGTTAAAGTTATTTACTCAAATGAATGATGCTTTAGAAAATAATCAATTTGAACTATATTATCAGCCATATATTGATATGAATAGTGGTGCTATTGAGGGAGCTGAAGCATTAATTAGATGGAAGCATCCTGATAGAGGATTAATATCTCCAATAGAATTTATTCCTTTAGCTGAAAAAACAGGATTTATTATTGAACTTGGTAAATTCGTTGTTGAAGAAGCTGTTAAGCAACAAAAAAAGTGGGAATTATTTGATTTCCATAAATTACCAATAGCTATTAATCTGTCTCTTAGAGAGATTGAATCAGGTGATATGGTTGATTTTGTTGCAAAATTGTTAAATAAATATCAAATTAACCCTGCATTATTAAATTTTGAAATTACAGAAAATATTGGAATGGTGAATGCAGAAGTTGCTAAAAAGGAATTTATAGCTCTCAAAAAATTAGGTGTTTCTTTGGCACTAGATGATTTTGGAACAGGTTATGCATCTTTCTCTTATCTAAGAGATTTTCCATTAGATATATTAAAAATAGATTTGGCATTTATATCAAATATAATAGAAAATGAAGAGCATCAAAAAATAGTAAAAGCGATGGTTAACCTTGGACATAATTTTGACCTTAAAGTTATTGCAAAAGGTATCGAGGATAAAGAGACCCATGATTTAATTCAATCTTATAAATGTGATATGGCACAAGGGTATTACTTTTCTAAGCCCCTTCCTGTATTTGAATTTCAAGAATTAATAAGAAAAGAACTATAAACTAACAAAAGGAGATAAAAAATGGATTTTATAATTTTAGGTGGAGTAGTCTTTATATCAATAATTATTATTGTTGTCATGAAAAAAAGCCATAACAAGCAGATTAAAAAATGTGATGGAGAAGCTAATTTATATCGTAATGGACAAGAGTATCAAAATGATGCTATGGTTATATTTTCTAATAATGGAGAGGTAATATTTGCTAATAAATCAGCAAGAAAAATGTTTGATTTAGAGGTTCATTATCAAAATAAACGTCCAGAAAAACCAATTTTACTGAAAATAGCCGATTCAAATGATAGTAAACCTATTATTGAATGTATTATAAATCAACGAAATAAAGGTATGAATTTTTTAGAAAATACTCTAATATCTATTGGAGAAAAAAATCATAGAATAAACTTATATGTAGATAATTCCAAATGGAATTTTGATAATGATATAATCTGTGTATTTCAAGATGCAAATAGTGACTTTAAAGAGAAAGAAAATATAAAAAGATTAACCGAAACTGATATTCTTACAGAATTACCTAGTCAATTTAAAGCTCTCTTAGATATTAATAATATAGCAGTTCAATCTCAAAAACGATCCGAAAGATTTGCAGTTGCTATTTTAGATATTGCAAATTACGATAAAATTCGTACAGCAAAAGGGCATACTTATACAAATTCAATATTGAAGAAATTTGCACAATTCTTAGAAGAACAGAAACGATCTGATATGGAAATATATAGACTTGACCATAATAATTTTCTTATTCTGGTTAGTAATTTCAAACGAGAAAAACAATTACTTGAAAGTATAGAAGATATTACAAATGAAGTAACTTCAAGATTTGATATGGAAAATAGAAATGTAGCAATAATTTCATCTGTTGGATTAGTTATGTTTCCAGACCATGGAAAAAATGCAAATAAACTAATTGATAGAGCGTATATTGCATTAGAAGATGCAAATAGAAAAGGTTATGGATCAATAGTTTTATATGAAAATAGTAATAAAGAAGCTAAAAAAGATGAAATACAAATATCTCAAGAGATAAGAGCAGGACTGAAAGAAAAAGAGTTTGCTATATATTATGAACCAATATATAATTTAGAAACAAATGTTGTATCTGGAGCTCAAGTTGTATTAAAATGGCAACATCCAAGACTCGGATTAATAGATGTTAATAAATTTATAGAGGTAGCAGAGAATACTGGACAAATAATAAATCTTAATAAATTTATTATTTCAGAAGTTATTCATCAACGAAAACTTTGGAATGATTTTCATTTTAGAAATATAGAACTAATAATCACACTATCTCCTACTCAACTTCATTCTGATAAATTTATACCTAATTTAGAATCTCTTTTTAATAAAAATGATGTAGACTCTGATGATTTTACATTTGATGTATCAAGTAGTGTAGCAACTCAGGGTATGCTAGGTTGTCATAAAGAATTTGTTAAATTAAGAAAACTAGATATAGGATTAGCTATTGATAATCTATCTGTAGGATTATCTACATCAGACCAACTTCATAGTAAAATTATTAAAACTCTTAAAGTAGATGATACTCTTTTAGAGAATGCATCATCTCAAACAGTTTTAAAATCTATTATATCTCTAGCTCATTCATTAGATATAGAGGTTCGTGCAGAAAATATAAAAACTAATAATCAAGCAGAAATTATTAGTGAATTTGAATGTGACAAAGCTCATGGAAAACATTTTTCAAAACCACTTCTTGCTTTTGAACTACAAGAATTTCTACGATAAAATAAGAGTTATAAAAACTCTTATTTTACTTATTTTATTTCCAACATTCTTTCTAAAGCAATATTTGCCCACTTAGTTGTCTCTTCATCAAGAATAATCTCATTGATAGGTTTTTTATCCTCTATTGATTTTAGTGTTAAATATAAATCTTCTAATGTAGTCTCATTCATTGTAGGACATTCTGGTTTTGTTGAAGATAATACAAAAGTATTGCCATTTGGTCTCATTCTATTCACTAAATTATACTCTGTACCTACAGCAACTTTTTGTTCTGGGTCTAACTTCTTCACAAATTCTATTAATTGAGAAGTTGAACCTGAAAAATCTGATGCTTTAACAATTTTAGGATCACATTCTGGATGGACTGCTATCAAAATATCTGGGTATCTTTCTCTATAGAACTCTATATCCTCAAGAGTAAAAAGTTGATGAACTGAACAGAATCCATTAAAACATATAACATCAGCATCTTTTGGATCACACTCTCCTTCTCCAATGATGCAAGATTTCAATCCCATTGAATTTGCAAAATTTTGTCCTAAACATCTATCAGGGACAAATAATATTTTTTTACCACTTTCTAGCCCTTTTTCTATAATTTTATAAGCATTCGAACTGGTACAAACCATTCCACCCATTTGACCAACTTTAGATTTAACTGTAGCATCAGAATTTATATATGTAATTGGAAGTATATTCTCTTTTGATATACCTTTATCAACCATATATTGTATACTATCATCAAAATAACTTCCATCAATCATTCGTGCCATTGCACAACAAGCTATCTTAGGCATTAAAACTCTCTTTTCTGGAGCAATAACTTTTACACTTTGTCCCATAAACCCAACACCACAAAACACAACCCACGGATTTTTATCAGCCTTACATCTTCTTGCTAACTCTAAACTATCACCTGTAATATCACCCATCTCAAAAACTTCATCTCGTTGATAAAAGTGTGCTACGATAGTAACATTTAACTCTTTTTTCATTCTATTAATTTCTGATTTATAATTAATTAACATATTATTTCCTTAGTTCTAATAAAGGTGATTTTACCTAAAATATAATAAAATTTTGTAGTAAATCTTAGCCTTAAATTCATAATATGATTAACAACTCATTAACTCACCATTTATTTTTGATTAAAATCCTTGACATTTTTAATTAACCTATGCTATAATGTCTTTTGAAAATAAATATGTAGAAGAAAAACAAGGAGTTTTTTATGAAAAAAGGTTTATTACTATCAGTAGTAGCGTCGTCAATTCTTATGGCAGGTGGAGATCTTGCTCCAGTAGCAGCAGAACCAGTAGCAGTTCCTGTTGTTGAAGCACCAAGCATGTGGGACTTTAGTGGTCAAGCAGTAGCATATTATCAAACAGCTGATTCTTTTGGTGAAACTGAATTTGATCTTTTTGAACAAGAGCAATCAAGAGCTAATGTTGGTATTCAATTAAATGCAATTGGTAATTTAGGTAATGGTTTTGGTGCTGGTTTTCAACTAAGTGGTCTTGGTACTCTTGGTCTTCAAAGTGATGTAGTTAGTAATGTAATGCAAATGGCAGGTGACAACCTTAATGATGCTGCAATTACTAAGGCATACTTAACATGGGGTACAGAAGGTACTACTGCTAAATTTGGTCGTCAAGAACTTCCAAAATCTTTATCTCCATTTGCATGGTCTGAAGGTTGGAATGTATTTAAAAATACTTATGAAGCAGCTCTTATTGTAAATACATCTATTCCTGATACAACTTTAGTTGGTGCTTGGGTAAATAAAGCAAATACAAATGGTCTTCCAGGTAATTTAAATGATTTTAATAGAGTAAATGGTAGTGATGGTGTATATATGATTACTGCTCAAAATAAATCAGTATATGGCTTAACTTTAACTGGTTCATACTATATGGCGACTGAAATGCTTGGTGAAAAAGATTTAAATGCTGAAGACCTTTCAATTGTTTGGGGTTCTGCTGAATATACTAATAATATGTTAACTGCTGCTGTTCAGGGTGGATCAGTTATGAGTGATGCATTTAGTAATGATACAACTGCTTTTGGTGCTAAAGTTGCTGGAAATATAAATATGTTCTCTGCACAAATTGCTTTCTCTTCAGTTGATGATGGTGATATGGGTGTATTTAATGTTGGTGGTGTAAAAACTCCTCTATATACTCAAATGATTTTAAACCAAGATTTTATCGCTTCTGATGCTGATACAATCGTTGTTAAAGGTATTGTGAAAGCTCTTGGCGGTAAATTCATTGCTCAATATGGTATGACTACTATGAATTCTGTTTCTATTGAGACTGCAAAAGGTACAATAACAGCCGAACAAGATTATAATGAATTAGACCTTATTTACAAAACTAAAGTTGGTGAAAATACAACACTTCTTGCTGCTTATGTAAATCAAGATGTTGAAGGTCATGATGATGCAAACAATGTTCTTCGTTTTTGGGCAAGATATAACTTCTAAGAATACTTTTTCTTAATAGTTATACATATTTAGGATTAGGCTTTTGCCTTATCCTAAGCTTTTCTATATATTTCCCTCTATCCCTATTTTACTCAAACTCTTTTATGTTATAATCACCAAAAATTAAAGTGAATATATTTATGTCAAAAAAACTCCATTTAGTTAGTCTTGGTTGCACAAAAAATTTAGTAGATAGTGAAGTTATGTTAGGTCGTCTTCGTGACTATGAAGTTATTGATGATTCCTCTATTGCTGATGTTATTATTGTAAATACTTGTGGATTTATAGAAGCAGCAAAAGAAGAAAGTATAAACACTGTACTTAGCCTACATGAAGATAGAAAAGAAAATTCTATATTAGTTATGAGTGGATGTCTTACTGAAAGATATAAAGCAGAACTGCAAGAACAGATGCCAGAAATTGATATATTCACTGGTGTAGGTGATTATGAAAAAATAGATAGCCTTATCCAAAATAAACAAAGTACATTTAGCCCAGAAGTATATTTAGCAAATGAAGAATCAAATAGGGTAATAACTGGTTCTAATTATCATGCATATATTAAAATAGCTGAAGGCTGTAATCAACAATGTTCATTCTGTGCAATTCCTAGCTTCAAAGGAAAATTACATTCAAGAACACTAATATCTATTAAAAAAGAGGTTGAAAGTCTAGTCTCGCAAGGATTTAATGATTTCTCTTTTATATCTCAAGATAGTTCAAGTTTTGGTAGAGATATAGAACTAAGTGATGGTTTAATAGATTTGATTCAAATTATAGAAACAGTAGACGGTGTGAATAGTGCTAGAATTTTATATTTATATCCATCGACAACAACCTTTAAATTAATAGATACTATATCAGATTCTAAAATATTTCAAACATACTATGATATGCCTATTCAACATATAGACAATAGTGTATTAAAGAGTATGAAACGAGGATTTGGAGAGAAAAAAACTATAGAATTATTAGACTATATGAAACAAAAACCAAATGCTTTTATTAGAACATCTGTTATTGCAGGTCATCCAAATGAGACAGATGAACAGTTTAATAGATTATATAATTTTATGAAATATTTTGAGTTTGATAGATTTAATACATTCAATTATTCAAATGAAGAGACAACAACAGCTTTTAATATGCCACAAATAGATAATACAATAATTAATAAGAGAGCTGATATATTAGGTGAAATTGCAGAAATATCAACTCAAGCCTCTTTAGAAAAAATGATAGGGAATACAATAAATCTTGTTATAGATGGAGAAAGTGATGAACACGAATATCTTTTATCTGCAAGACCTCTAAACTGGGCAGTTGAAATAGATGGAGAGATTCTTATTAATGATACTTCTGATTTAGCTATTACCTATGGAAAACGATATAGTGCTAAAATAACAACATTAGTAGGAAATCGACTTTTAGCTACACTTATTAAAGAATTATGATAAATCAAGAGATTTTAGAATTATTATCAAATAAAAGAAATCTTTTAGCCTTTTCAGCAGGTGTTGATTCATCTGCACTCTTTTATATTTTAAGAGAGTTTAATATACCTTTTGATATTGCATTTGTAAATTATGGCTTACGAGAACAAAGTATTCAAGAAGAAAAATATACAGAAAAATTAGCTTCAAAATATAATATTAGAGCCTTTATAATAAATGCTCCTAAATGGGAAAATAACTTTGAAGCTAATGCAAGAGGGTTTAGATATAAATTCTTTCAGAAAATAATTGAAGAGTATAATTATCAAACACTAATTACAGCTCATCAATTAAACGACCAATTGGAATGGTTTTTAATGCGTTTAACAAAAGGTGCAGGTGTAGCTGAACTTTTAGGATTAAAAGATATATCAATTAGATATACAGCTAAAGAGGTAAAATATAGTCTAATCCGTCCAATATTAGATATAGGTAAAGATGAATTAATAAATTACCTAGAAAAGAATAATCATAAATATTTTATAGATGCTACTAATTTAGAAGATAAATATGAAAGAAACCTATTTAGAAATAATTTTAGTGACAAACTTCTGCTAAATTATAAAAAAGGTATTTTCAGAAGTTTTAAATATCTAAAAGAGGAAAAAGAATTACTATCTAAAGGTATTAAAATAATTTATAGTTTTAAGGAGTTAAGAGTAATATCAATAGAATTATCACATCAAAAAGTAAGAGCTGTAGATATTACATTAAAAAAACTAGGTTATCTTTTATCATCAAATCAAAGAAAAGAGATTAAAAATAAAGATTCAATAGTAATTGGTGGTGAGTGGGCGATTGTATATCAAAATAATAAATTATATATATCTCCATTCATCAATATAAAAATGCCTAAAAAATATAAAGAGTTATGCAGAGTATCATCTATGCCAATTAAAATAAGACCTTATTGTTATTCACATAATATTAAACCTATAGAAGTTATGTTTATGTAGTTATGACGGGTGTAACCTAAATAAAATAATAAATAATAATTTTAATTTAAAGCAATGATTCTAAATAAATATAATCTCACTAAAATAT
>JAMOSL010000036.1 GCA_027063105.1 Campylobacteraceae bacterium | reverse complement strand
CAACTAAACTTGAAACTGAACTTGGCTGGAAAGCAGATGAGAACTTTGATAGTGGGATTGTTAAGACTGTGGATTGGTATTTAGCTAAATATGAATAGTAAGGTGAAAAATGACTAATATAATTTTATGTGGCGGAAGTGGAACACGTCTTTGGCCAATAAGTAGAACACTTATGCCAAAGCAGTTTGTAAAACTATTTGATAATAAATCATTATTTCAATTAACAGTTGAAAGAAATAATACATTATGTGATTCTCAATTTATTATTTCAAATGCAGAACAATACTTTTTAGCCTTAGATCAACTTGAAGAGATGAATGAAGATAGCAATAAGTATCTACTTGAGCCTATTGGAAGAAATACAGCTCCTGCTATTGCTTTGGCTTGTTTGTCATTAGACTATGATGAAATTGTTTTAGTAAGTCCTTCAGATCATTTAATAAAAGATGAAGATGAATATAAAAAGGTTTTGGTCAAAGCGAAACAATTAGCATTAGAAAATAATCTTGTGACATTTGGTATAACTCCAAGTTTTGCAGAAACTGGATTTGGCTATATAGAGGCTGATGGCTTAGATGCTAAAGCTTTTCATGAAAAGCCAGATAAAGAGACTGCTCAAAAGTATGTTGATGCAGGTAATTATTATTGGAATTCTGGAATGTTTTGTTTTAAAGCTGGAGTGTTTTTAGATGAACTGCTAAAATATTCTCCTGATATTTTAGAAACATCTAAAAAAGCATTGGAAAATACTAAAAAAGCTGAAATCATACGTATTCATCATGAAGATATGATAAATATACCTGAAGAGAGCATTGATTATGCAGTTATGGAAAAATCAAATATTGTAAAAGTGATTCCTTCAAATATCAAATGGAGTGATGTTGGTAGTTTTGATGCTCTTTATGAAGAGTTACCTAAGGACAATAATGGAAATACAAAAAATGAAAAATATATAGGTATAAATTCGTCCAATAATTTGATCTATGGACAAGAGAGAGTAATAACTACAGTTGATATAGAAGACTTGGTTATTGTAGATACTACTGATGCACTTTTGATATCTAAAAAAGGAAGTTCTCAAAAGGTAAAACAAATTGTTAATGAAGTTAAAAAAACAACAAATTTACATCAGATCCACCTAACAGGTTATAGACCATGGGGAACTTACACAGTTCTAGAAGATACACCAGGATATAAGATTAAACGAATAGAAGTAAAGCCTGGTAAGCGTTTGAGTTTACAGAAGCATTACCATAGAAATGAACACTGGATAGTAGTAAGTGGAACAGCAACTGTAACGGTTGGAGATTCTGTTAAACTAGTTAGACCAAATGAATCAACATACATAAAAATGGGTGAAGTACATCGACTCTCTAATGAAGGTAAAATTCCTGTTATTCTTATAGAGGCCCAAGTTGGTGAGTATACAGGTGAAGATGATATAGTTCGTCTTGAAGATGATTTTAAAAGAAAATAATGTTAAAAAAATTTAAATCTCAATCTGAAGAGAAGAAAAGGTTATTATCAAATTTTTTTTCGCTTTCTATTTTACAAATGGTTAATTATATTCTGCCTTTAATTATTGTGCCATACCTTTTTATAACATTAGGAACTGAAAAATTTGGTTTGATCGCTTTTGCACAATCAATTGTGATATATTTTGGACTATTTGTAAATTATGGATTTAATCTTTCTGCTACAAAAGAGATAGCTGTTCATAGAAGTAATCAAGAAAAAATTTCTGAAATATACTCTTCCGTAACTATAATCAAGTTCTTATTATTATGTGTGGCATTTATATTTTTCTCTTTATTGATTTTTAGTTTTGATCGGTTTTCTGATGATTGGAGATTGTATTTATACACATTTGGAACAGTTGTAGAATCTATTCTTTTTCCTGTATGGTTTTTTCAAGGAATGGAAAAAATGAAGTATATAACAATAATTTACAGTATTTCAAAAATTATTGTTACAGGTTTTATTTTTTTAATCATAAAAACACCAGATGACTATCTGTATGTACCTCTTTTGTATTTTATAGGATCAATCTCATCTGGCACTCTTTCTCTGTTTGTATTATTTTCAATATTTAAAATTAAATTTTTTATTCCTTCTGTGAATCATTTAGTATTTCAGTTACAAGATGGTTGGCATTTATTTATATCAAATTTTACAAAAAATATGTATAGAAATGCCAATATATTAATATTAGGTTTATTTACTTCAACTTTATATGTTGGTTACTATGCATTAGCAGAAAAGGTGATTAAAGCATTACAGGCATTGATGGGACCTGTTAGTGATGTTCTCTATCCATATATGGCTAATAAAAGTGCAAAACAACATCAAAAAAAATCTTTAGATGATATTTTTAATATTTCTAAGTATTATTCGTATATATTGGTAGCTATTGTTGCAGGTATACTGATATTTGCTCCATATATTGTCAGAATAGTTGGTGGTAGTTACCTTGATAATGTTATTGCTGATATGAGGATATTAAGTTTTGTTATTTTCTTTGGTGTTCTTAATGATTTATTTGGTGTTATAGGGCTGATTAGTTTAGGTTATAAAAAATATTTCATGATGAGTGTTTTATTTGCTGGAGCATTAAATGTAATGTTATCTTTTGTATTTGTATTTGACTTTAAGGATATAGGGGTAGCAACTGCTTTATCTATATCAGAATTTGTCTTAACAATTTTGTTATTAAGCAAGTTGTTAAGATTAAAATATATAAAAGGAAATGTTTAAATGAAGATTCTTTTTGATTTAACCTATGTCAATCCTTCAAGTGTCAGTGGTGTTTCTATTTATATATTTAGATTGTTAAATGGATTTGCACAATTAAATTACTCTTCTAAAATCATTTTGTTAGTAACAGGTGAAAATAAAAAAAT
>JAMOSL010000035.1 GCA_027063105.1 Campylobacteraceae bacterium | reverse complement strand
TTTAAAAGAGCAGGAGCTGATATTATAATAACTTATCATGCTAAAGAAGCTGTTAGATTATTAAATAAAAAATAATTATCTATTTAAAAATCTAGGAATTTAATAACCTCATCAATAGCCTCTTGAGTTGTCTCAATTGACCACTTTACGCTATTGATATTAAACTCTCTCTCTATAGAAGTAATCTCTAATTTTTTTAAATTATAATTAGTTTTTTCTATATTATGGTACGATGTTTCAAATACATATCTCACCATTTTTTTATACTCTATTATATCAGATATTTCTATAACATCCTTAACACTTAAAGCATAAGCTCTTGCCATTCCTCCAGTACCTAATTTTATTCCACCAAAATATCTAACTATTAAAACTGCACAATTTATTAAATCTTTACCCCTAAGTACATTAAGAGAAGGCAATCCTGCGCAACCTTTAGGCTCTCCATCATCTGAACTATTCTCAACTATCTGATTATACTCATTCAAATAACGAACAGCATATACAGTATGATTAGATTTTGGGTTATCTTTTTTTAATTTATCTTGTAATCCATTATATTCACTAATTGGAACTAAATAAGTTATAAATTTTGATTTTTTAACTTCTGTTTTTGTAGTATAAGATTTATTTATAGTATACATTATTTTTTAGTTGCCAATTTCAATCTAGCTAATAAACCAACAGTTGTTGTATATCCAACCTCACCAAATATAAATTCTCCATTAGAATCATAAATAATAGTAGTAGGAAACGCCTCTATTAAAAATTCTTTTGATAACTTGCCATCATTATCATTTATGACTATAAACTCTACGGCTTGTTCTTTCATGAATTTTTTAATCTTTTTATCATCTCCTGAATTAACAACCACACTTATAACTTGATAATCTTTTGAAACACTGTCTATATTAGATAATTCTAACTTACATACAGGACACCAAGTTGCCCAAAAATGAAGGACTAATGGCTTACCTTTATAATTATTTAGATTGATATTTTTACCATTAATATCTTTTAAATTTAATTCTGGAATATTACTATTAGGTAAATTAGGTTTACGAATATAACTTATTATATTCGATATAAAAAATAGTAGAACTACACCAATAATTATCTCTTTAAATACTTTTTTTATCATATTTTATTTACCAAACAAATATATAATATTAGGGAACATAATTATAATAGATAGTGCAACTAGTTGAAGAAGAATAAATGGTACTACACCTTTATATATATCAATTGTAGTAATAGTATTACCTGCTGAACCTTTTAGATAAAATAATGCAAATCCAAAAGGTGGAGTTAAAAAAGATGCTTGTAAATTCAGGGCTATTAATATTGCAAACCATACGGGGTCAATTCCTAAAGAGTGAACAATCGGAACTAGTATAGGTACAACAACAAATGCTATCTCTATAAAATCTATAAAAAATCCTAGAATAAATATAACAACCATTGTAATTAAGATAAAAATCTCTTTACTCCCTAAATCTTTAGCAAAAAACTCTAATGCCATATCTCCACCCCCTAATTCATTAAATACTAATGAAAATGCAGTAGCTCCTATTAGAATCATAAAAATCATGGAAGTTAATTTTACGGTTTCAATAGAAGCATATTTCACAAGAGATAAACTAAAACTCTTATTACTCCAAGCTAATATAGATGCACCAATAACTCCAATTGCAGCTGATTCTGTAGGAGATGCAATACCTGTAAATATAGAACCTAAAACCATACCTATTAATAAAAGAGGAGGGATAATTGCTTTAATTGCTTTTTTTGCACTATCTTTATATGGTTCATCTATAATAAGAGCAGGGGCAACAGATTTATCTAAAAATGAGTAAATCAAGATATATGAAATATATAAAATTATCAAAATAATTCCTGGAATAACTGCTGACTTAAATAAATCACCAACACTAAGATGCATCTGGTCAGCTAATATAATTAAAACTATAGATGGAGGAATTATCTGCCCTAAAGTTCCACTAGATGCAATAGCACCACTTGCTAGAGATGGAGAATATCCATTTTTTAACATTAAAGGGAGAGCAATAAGAGTCATCATAACAACTGAAGCTCCAACAATACCTGTACTAGCTGCTAAAATAGCTCCAACTAATACAACGGATATTGCTAAACCCCCTCGAATAGAACCAAATAACTTAGCCATTGAAATAAGTAACTCTTCTGCCATTTTAGACTTCTCTAATATAAGTCCCATAAAAATAAATAGAGGAATTGCCATAAGCGTTATATTTCCCATAATTCCATATATTCGATATGGCAACATATCAAATACCTCTAGTCCAACCTCATTAGATAGAAGTGAAAAAATAAGAGCTACACCAGCAAATGTAAATGCTACATGAAATCCAGATAGAAGAAGAATTAAAGAGAAGGAAAACATTAAAAATACAGGGTCTATCAAAAATACTAAATTGCAATATACTCCTATAAAACCAAGTATTAATAAAATTAAGGATAGAGCTGATGAGGTTATCAAAGCTTTTTTTGATTCTAATTTACTATATGTTTTTATAATCTCACTAATAGCTTGAATAATTAAAAGTATAAATGCTATTACTACCATACCTTTGATAATATATCTATGTGTAAGCCCTCCAGGGTCACTTGATATTTCATTTTGTAGATAACTCTGAAACATCATATCCCAAGAGTTCATAACTATTAAAATAGAAAATGGAATTACTAAAAAAAACATAGATAGAATATTTACTAACTTTTTATTATCATCACTATAATTGGTATAAAATATATCTACTCTTACATGTTTTTGATATTGTAAAGTATAAGATATTCCCAAAAGAAATATAATATCATAAAGATGCCATTCAATTTCTTGAAGTGCTATAGAACCTTCTGAAAACAGAT
>JAMOSL010000034.1 GCA_027063105.1 Campylobacteraceae bacterium | reverse complement strand
TACAAAGATTGTTGGAACATCAACTCTTAATGCACCCATTATCATACCTGGAACAATTTTATCACAATTTGGAATAGCTATCATAGCATCTAGTTTATGTGCATTCATAACTGTTTCAATAGAGTTTGCAATAATTTCACGACTAGGTAAAGAGTAAAGCATTCCATCATGACCCATAGCAATACCATCATCTACACCAATAGTATTGAACTCAAAAGGTACACATCCGTTAGCTCTAATTTCATCTTTAATTACATCAGCAACTTTATTTAAAAAGAAATGTCCAGGGATAATTTCGATAAAAGAGTTAGCTACACCAATAAATGGTTTTTCAAAATCTTCATCTTTGACACCTGTTGCTCTAAGTAAACTTCTATGTGGAGCTCTACTAAATCCCTCTTTAATTTCACTACTTCTCATAATAATCCTTATTTTGATATATAAATTTTAAGGATTATAGCACTTTAGAATTGAAAAAAATGATAAAAATGATAAAAAATAGAGAAATTTCAATAAATTTGCATTTTACCCTTTACATTTAATTTTTTTTTTGTTATAATCGCACTCCAATTTAAAACAATTAGAGTTTAAAATAGGAAATGGAATATGCGGGCGTAGCTCAGCGGTAGAGCATGACCTTGCCAAGGTCAGGGTCGACGGTTCGATCCCGTTCGCCCGCTCCATTTGTTATAAGTTATGTGGTGTCCAATTATGCCCGGATGGTGGAATTGGTAGACACAGGGGACTTAAAATCCCCCGGACATTGCGTCTGTGCCGGTTCAAGTCCGGCTCCGGGCACCACTTTTAAAAGAGAATTATATCTCATAAGTGATGGAGCTATCGCCAAGTGGTAAGGCCGCAGCCTGCAAAGCTGCTATCCCCGGTTCAAATCCGGGTGGCTCCTCCATTAGATTTTGATAGTTTTATCTTTTATTAGATAGAATTTTTTTCTACAAAAAAATGCTCGGGAGATGTCAGAGCGGTTGAATGTGCCAGTCTTGAAAACTGGTGAGGGTAATACCTCCGGGGGTTCGAATCCCCCTCTCCCGGCCACTAAATCACAATAAATTTACTTTATATTTTACAATATTTAATATACCAAGAATCTATTAAATTCTTGATACTATATAAATCATATTAAATTACACTCGTGATAACTTTTGTAATAACAAAGCCACCTATAACTAACCATACGAACATACCTAAAGCAGTGTACACTGGAGCTAATCCTAAACCTTTAAATTTAGAAAATCTTGTTCCCATACCTAAAGCTGTCATTGCCATAGTCAGTAAAAATGTATCAACTTCATTAATATATGCAACAATATCTTTAATGTTCTCTGTTTGCATAAAAGGAAGAGAATTAAATCCAGCTACCATAATAAAGTATACTGCAAACCAAGGAATGACTAATTTGACAGCACTTGCATCACCACCCTCTTTTTTATTACTATAACTTAAATATAATCCTAAGATAATAAGCATAGGAGCAATCATAATAACTCTAGTCATTTTTACAATAACGGCATTATTTGCCATCTCTAAAGGTGCATTAGGTATAGAAAAAGGAACTGCTACAACTTGTGCTACTTCATGAATTGTACCACCTACATAAATACCAAATTGTGCTGGAGTCATATGTAAAAATCCTTGTGAAGGTTCTATAATAGCAGTATACAAAACTGGATATAAAAACATTGAAATTGTTCCAAATAAAACAACCATGGATACTGCAATTGCTGTTTTATGTCCTTCTGCCTTTAATACAGGCTCAGTTGCTAATACAGCAGCAGCACCACATACAGAAGCACCAGATGCTGTTAACATAGCCGTATCTTTTTCCATATTAAATACTTTTACACCTAACCAAGTACCTAAAATGAATGTAGTTGATAACATTATTGCTGATACCAAAAATCCTTCCATTCCTACTTCCATTATCTGTTGGAATGTAATTCTAAAACCATAAACCACTATTGCAAATCTAAGAATTTTTTTACCAGAAAAGACTATACCTGTTTCCCATTCTGATGGAATATGATTGTGCAGAGTATTGGCATAAAATATACCCATAACTATACCAATTACTAGAGGAGAGAGTCCTAATGAGTGAATAGGAGCTAAAGATGATATATATGTTGCTGCTGTCGCAAATATTGCAACAAATATTATACCATTAATTGTACCTTGACGATTTTGAGCTGAAAAAGCCATTTTTTTCCTTTTAGTTCAGTTTTTTTTATTATCATTCTATTATTATACTATAATTTTGATACAATATAAAAATAAAAATAATTTAATATGATGATAAATTTATTATAACAAGGAGATTAAATATGAAATTAACACTTCGTCAAATGGAAATATTCCTAAATGTAGTTAAAGCAGGTCATTTAACTAATGTTGCTAAGGAGATGAAAGTTAGTCAATCTGCTATATCAATGTCTATCAAAGAGTTGGAAAATATTTTAGGTAGACCAGTATTTGATAGAATTAATAAAAAACTTATATTAAATGAAGTTGGAAGAGCTTTTCATAAAGAGATAACTCCTGCATATAAAAAATTATCTGATATTGAGTATGAATTTAAAAATACTATAAATAAAGGAATAATTAGAGTAGGTGCAAGTACAACTATAGTTGATTATATGATGCCATCAATAATATGTAAGTATATGAATAATTATTCTGATGTAAAAATATCTTTAAAAGAGGGAAATAGCCAAGACATAGTATCTCTAATCAAAGATGGTCTCATTGACATAGGTTTTATAGAAGGTACTGTTATGGATAGCGATATTATATCGGAGAGAATCGGAGTTGATGAGTTAATTGTCGTAAGTGCTGATCAATCTTTAAATGATAACTATTTCATTGATACTCTATTCAATAAAAGATGGGTGTTAAGAGAAGAAGGTAGTGGAACTAGAGAGGTATTTTTAAATTATATAAAGGATAAAGGTGAACCTCTTAATATATTCTTGGAATTAGGACATACAGAATCAATTAAAAGTATCCTATTAAATCATAGTTGTTTAACATGTATATCTAAAATAGCTGTGAAGAATGAGCTTAAAAAAGGTTCATTAAGACAAATTAATATAAGAAACTTTGAGTGTAAAAGAAACTTTCTAATGATATACCATAAAGATAAATATCATAGTGGATTATTTGAAAAATTTGCATATTTTGCAAGTCAAATGATTAGAGAGATGTTAAAGAGTCACTAGTTATTAAGTCAATTTTTGGAAGATATAAAATAAGGTAGTTTAAATGTCCAGACCATTAAAAGAATCCAAAAGATACTTAACATTAAACCACCTACTACATCGCTGAAATAGTGTACTCCAAAATATATTCTTGACATACTAATTGATATTGTAAAAATGAGCAATAAGAGTATTATTATATTTCTAGATATTTTTGAAATTAATTTAGGATATATGATAAAAAATAATGCTAAAGCTAGTGCCATGGACAATGATGCATGAGCTGATGGAAAAGAATTTCCTTGTTGAAACATATCAGCTACATAATCTTGAGGTCTTAATCTACCTATAATTTCTTTGAGTCCACCAATTAAAACTGATATACCTATCATTGATGATATAAAAAATTTAATAGACATATAATCTTTTTTCAACCATAATAAAATAACTATTATAATACTAAATCCAATTATATATAGAATATTTCCTAAAGTTGTGATATAAAGAAATATTGTATTTAATAACTCTGTATGAAATAATAATATATTTGGGAATATTAATCCATCTATATCAGTTAATAATCCATGAAATATAACATCTAAAGTTATTAGAATAAAGAGTAATAATGAAGCTATAGAAAATTTTAATATCATATAGATTTCTTCATTTTTATTCTTATAATATAAAATAGTGTAATTAAACCCACAGATATTAAAGATATTATTGTCGCAATATGCAAATATTCTTTTACCATATCTTGATTAGCACCTAAAAAATATCCAAGAGCTGTTAATACAATAACCCAAATTCCAGCACCCAAAGCTGTAAAAAAAGAAAATTTATATATATTCATTTTTGATAATCCAGCAGGTAAAGATATATATTGTCTAATGCCCGGAATTAATCTTCCATTAAATGTTGAAACTTCTCCATGTTTATTAAAAAAAGTTTCTAAATCATCTAAATTTTTCTCTTTTAATAAAAAATACTTACCATATTTAAGAAGAAAACTTCTTCCGAAATAGAGAGCTAAATAGTAATTGAATACTGCTCCTGTAACAGAACCTAAAATACCCATCAATATGGCGAGATATATATTCATATCCCCTTGATAAGCTAAATATCCAGCAGGTATCATAACTATTTCACTTGGGAAAGGAAAAAAACTACTCTCTAAGAACATAAGGAAAAATATACCAATATATCCTATGCTTCCTATACTCTCTATTATTGTATTTGCTATTTCATGTATCATAAATATATTACCTCTTTCAAACTACTCTTCGCTAAATGCCCCTACTGATACTAGTCTAGTATATCTTTTCTCCAAAAGTTCATCTGTTGATAATTTTCTTAAAGTTTTTAAAGTTTTTAGATAATACTCTTTTATAATTTTAGCTGATGATTTTCTATCCCTATGTGCTCCAATTAGTGGCTCATCTAATATATTATCTATTAGCTTATGTTTTAATAAATCTGTAGGTGTTATCTTTAGTGCTTTGGTTGCTTGTTCTACTTTTGTTGGGTCATTCCATAGAATTGCCGAACACCCCTCTGGAGAGATAACAGAAAAAACTGAATAACGCATCATAGCCAATCTATCAGCAACACCGATAGCTAAAGCTCCTCCACTACCACCTTCTCCAATTACAATAGATATCATTGGTATTTTCGTACTTGTAAATTCAAAAAGGTTTCTAGCAATAGCTTCACTTTGACCTCTCTCTTCTGCACCTAAACCAGGATAAGCACCTGGAGTATCTATCAACATAAGAACTGGTATATCAAATTTTTCAGCTAGTTTTACAGCTCGTAAAGCTTTTCTATATCCTTCAGGATTTGGCATACCAAAATTTCTTTTGATTTTATTTTTTGTGCCTCTTCCCTTCTGTTCACCAATAAGCATAGTTTTCTCCCCATCAATCCAACCGATATAACATAGCATAGCTGGATCATCACGAAAAGCTCTATCTCCATGTATCTCATAAGCATTATCCATCATTAAACGAACATAATCTAATGAATATGGACGATCTGGGTGTCTTGCTAATCTTAATTTCTGATAATCATTAAGTGACCCAAATGTTTTTTGAACTTCTTTATCCAAATCTGCTTTAAACGATTTTACAGCAAACTCATCTCTACTTGCTATTGCCGATTCGAGGTCTTGTTGAATAGTCTCTATACGACTCTCAAAGTCAAGATAGGTTGCCATTAAATTTCCTTATATCTTTTTAAATATTACAACACCATTGGTGCCACCAAAACCAAATGAATTACTCATAGCTACATTAATATCAGCTTTTCTCGCTTCATTAGGAACATAATCTAAATCACAATTTTCATCTTTAGTCTCATAATTAATTGTTGGAGGTAAAATACCATCTCGCATTGCCATCAAAGTTACAACTGCTTCAATTGCACCAGCAGCACCTAAACAGTGTCCAATTTGACCTTTAATTGAGCTAACAGGAGGACAACTTTCTTTTCCACCAAATAACTCTTTCATTGCCATTGTTTCATTTTTATCATTTGCAGGCGTACTTGTTCCATGAGCATTTATATAATCTACTGTTGGACTACCTGCCATTTTAAGTGCTGATTTCATAGCTCTATATGGACCATCCATTACAGGAGAAGTTATATGATTAGCATCTCCACTCTCACCTAATCCAATAACCTCTGCATAAATTCTTGCACCTCTAGCTACAGCACTTTCATACTCTTCTAACACTAATGCTCCAGCACCTTCACCCATCACAAATCCATTACGATTAGCGTCAAATGGTCTTGATGCTTTTGTAGGTTCATCATTATTTGTACTTAAAGCTTTCATAGCAGCAAAACCACCAATACCAGCTCCACAAATAGCAGATTCAGCACCAATAACTAGCATTTGGTCAGCTCCACCAATCATAATTGTTTTAGATGCCTCACCAATAGCATGAGTTCCAGCAGCACAAGCTGTTACACTTGATAAATTTGGACCTTTTAAGTTTTGATAAATAGATACAAATCCACCTAACATATTAACTAATGATGAAGGGATAAAGAAAGGAGATATTCGTCGAGGACCTCTATTCTCACAAATTACAGAGTTCTTCGCTATATTTGGAAGACCTCCTATACCAGAAGCAGATGAAACTCCGAATCTCTCTCTATCAATATCATCTGGAAGATTAGCATCTGCTATTGCATCTGCTGATGCTTTCAAGCCTAATTGAATAAATCTATCAGCTTTTTTAATCTCTTTTTTATCCATAACTGAGGTAGGATCAAAATCTGTAATCTCACCTGCTATTCTTACAGAAAATTTTTCTGCATCAAAACTCTCAATGGTCTTTATTCCACATTGTCCATCAACGATAGCCTTAAATGCACTCTCTTTTTCAAGACCTAAACTATTAATCATTCCTATACCTGTTACTACTACTCTTTTCACTAAACTGCTCCTATCGTTGGATTAATGGGAAATCTTTAAAAACTCTTATAAATACTTAAAGATTGCCCGATTATATTATAAAAACACCTCTCAAAAGAGAGGTTATTTCATAGAAATACTATTTATGCTCTTCAATAAATTTAATTGCATCGCCTACAGTTAAAATACTTTCTGCTTTTTCATCAGGAATTTCAATATCAAATTCCTCTTCAAGAGCCATAACTAGCTCAACAACATCAAGACTATCAGCACCAAGGTCTTCAATAAACTTAGATTCCTCTTTTACTTCATCTGCTGCAACATTTAGTTGCTCAATTACGACCTCTTTTACATTATCAAATAATGCCATTAGTTCTCCTTCTATTAATTAAAAATTACGCCTAAGTATAGCAAAAAAATTATAAAATTCATAGTAGATTATTTTTTTTGCCTCTCTCTTTTTTACTAGATATTGAAAATTGTATTAAGTCATCACTTGTTATAATATACTTTGGAAGTGTTTTGAGACTCTTTTTCATGACAAAAAATGCACTTAAAGCATCACTATATGCCCTATGATGTGTAGCTGTATCTATTCCTAAACTTTCATTTAGATATGCCAAACCATACTTCTCACTTTTAAAGGTTCTCTTTGCTAAATTTATAGTACAAAAGCGTGGATTACCAATATCTCCTAATCCAAAACGATTAAATGAAGCAGATAAAAATGAATAATCAAAGGAGACATTATGTGCTACAAATATTGAGTCTTTCATAAATTCTCTTAACATCATTAATGCCTTTTTTCTTGACGGAGCATTAATTAAATCACTTTGTTCTATACCTGTAATCTTAGTAATAAATTCTGGTATAAATGCACATTGAACAAAAGTTTCAAAACTATTTATAATCTCTCCATTTTGAACCATAACAGCTCCTATCTCTATAACTTGTGAGTTGTTAGGTTTACTCCCATTCGTTTCTATATCAATAATACAAAACTTTTGCTCTTGATATGGAGTAAAATATGTTTCTAATTTATATCCATTTTCATATTCAATAATTGGATAACCAGAAGCTTGTAGTAGAAAAAATATAGTATAACTATCCTCAAAGAGAGTTGTATGTCTCTCTACAATATTAGTATATTGTTGTTTGGAAATGATTCCACCATTTTTACGAAATTGATTAGTTAGTTCATCATAAACTTTTTGCATTTTCTATAAACTTTTTAACTTTAATAGGGTCTTTTATCCCTTTTATTTTCTCTGTGGCAGAACTGACATCAACACCATAAAAGTTATAATTTCTAATCTCTGATAAATTATCTGAAGTAAGTCCACCAGCTAATATAATTTTAGAACAATCAATAGTATCAAACCATTCTAAATTTAATCTCTTTCCACTTCCACCATAAGTTTCACAAAAAGCATCAACTAATCTATAATCATTTTCGTAATTTAATATATCATCTTTAGAATTTGCTCTTATAACTTTTAATGTTTTAATTATAATTTTATCTAAATCAGCCAAAGACATATCAAAATGAATTTGTGCAAGAGTTATTTTAGTATCTTGACAAATTTTATTAATATTTTCTGGTGTTTCATTTACAAATAATCCAACTATATCTACAAAAGGTGGTAGTTTTTCAACTATCTTTTTTGCATTTTCAGGAGATATATATCGTGGAGATTTTGGATAGAAAACAAACCCTAAAGCATCAGCATTTTGACTAATTGCATATAAAGCATCTTCTAAGTTTGTAATACCACATATTTTTACACGCATTATTTTACTTTAATAGAGATATAGCTTCTCTTATCCCATCAGGATGTTTATATACAAAAGATCCTGCAACAACAACATCAACACCTACATCTTTTAAACTTTGTATATTCTTATCACTTACTCCACCATCAACTTCTATTAAACAATCTGGATTTATTCTATTGATTAATTTTTTTAATCTTGTTGCTCTTTCTAAAACAGATGGAATAAATTTTTGTCCTCCAAAACCAGGATTAACGCTCATTAGCAAAACCATATCAACATCAGCTAGTAAAAATTCAACTGATTCAGGTGAAGTATGAGGATTTAAAGTTATAGCAGGTCTAATTCCTAAAGAACGAATTTTTTGAATTAATCTGTGAGGATGTTTCTCTTCTTCTATATGGAAAGATATAAATTCTGGTTTTAAAGGTGCAAAAAGATCAACAAAAAAACTATTATTTTCTACCATAAGATGAATATCTAAAGGCTTAGATGATGCAGATGCTACTGCTTCTACAACAACTGGACCTATAGTTAAGTTAGGAACAAAATGTCCATCCATAACATCAACATGTACGAAATCACAATCTCCATCACATATAGCTTTTACATCTTTCGCTAAATTTCCAAAATCGGCAGATAAAATACTTGGGGCTATTAACATAATATACAGAACCTTATTTTTTAGAAAAGTATACTACTCTTTAGCTATCTTTAGAATTAAAATATGAGATTAATAATATATATATAACTGATATGTTAATCATAACATCTGCATAATTAAACACTGCAAAATTAAAACCACAATGCCATGCAATATAATCTATAACTCCACCATGAAGAAACCTATCATATAGATTACTTACTGCTGAACCCAAAAGCAATCCAATAGCAAAACTAAATTGTTTTAAATAGCCATCATATATTACAAAAGCAAATATCCCAGAAATCAAAACGATTTGTATCCATTTAAGATATTCGCCTAGAAATTCAAACATAGAGAAAGCAACTCCTCTATTTAAATGAAATTCCAAAGATAGACAATTACTGTCCCAAAAATATCCATGTACGAATAAACTTTTTATATTTTGGTCTATAATTATAGTTCCAAAAGCAACTAAAAAAAATATTACATAATTTTTCACTATACTAATGCTTTCTGAAAAAATTCTTTACACTCTTGCATTATAATATTTAAAACATTCTCATCTTTTCCTTCTAATAAAATACGCATCTTATTCTCTGTTCCAGAATATCTAAAAAGATGTCTCATATTATTGTCTTCTACTTTCTTAACAAGCTCATCATATCCAACTACACTCTTAAAATCTCTTTTTTCATTAATAGCTATATTAACTAGTTTTTGGGGATATGATTCATAAGGATTAAATGCTTCACTAACTGTTTGATTCCGTTGAACAAGAAGTGCTAATACTTGTAATGCACTTGAGATTCCATCCCCTGTTTTAGCATAATCACTAAATATAATATGTCCACTTTGCTCTCCACCAAAATTAATACCATTATCCTGCATCATATCAACTACATTTTTATCTCCAACACTACTTCTATATAAATTAAGTCCTTTACTTTCTAAGTATTCACCTAATCCTTTATTACTCATAACTGTAGCAACCATTCCATTACCTGTAAGTCTTCCTTCTTCTTTAAGATAAACTGCTAAAACAGCCATAAGTTTATCTCCATCAATGACTTTACCATTTTCATCAACTAAAACTAATCTATCAGCATCTCCATCTAACGCAATACCAACATCAGCTCTATATTCTTTAACATACTTAGCTACAGTCTCTGGAAACATTGCTCCACACTGTTCATTTATATTAAATCCATCTGGTTTATTCTCAATTACAATTACATCAGCACCTAACTCTTCTAAAACAGTTGGTGCAACTTTATATCCTGCACCATTTGCACAGTCAACAACTACACGCATACCACTAAGAGATAAAGATTTTGAAAAAGAATTTTTTATATGTACTATATATCTACCAATTACATCATCTATTCTCTTTGACTTACCTATCTCTTTTTCAAGTTTTTGAGATAATTCTATTAATTCATTATCTTCATAGATATTCTCTATCTCTCTCTCTTGTTCTCTATCTAATTTATTGCCTAGATTATCAAAAAATTTTATTCCATTATCATAATATGGATTATGACTAGCAGAAATCATAATTCCAGCATCACAACGCATACTTTCTGTTAAAAATGCAATAGCAGGTGTTGGCATAGGACCAATCTGAATAACATCAAACCCAACAGCAGTTAATCCAGATACTAGTGCATTCTCAATCATATACCCACTTCGTCTTGTATCTTTTCCAACTAATATTTTATTACTTTTAGAAAATTGTCTAAAATAAATTCCTGTTGCCATAGCAAGTTTCATTGTATTAAGGGCCGATACTTTCTCACCAGCTTTACCTCGCACACCATCTGTTCCAAATAGTTTCAAATTATAATCCTCTTAAAAAATATTAGAGATATTGTAACAAATTCGAGCTGAAGAGAAATAAGTTATAATTTTATAAAAGGGAATATAGATTATGAAATTATACTACTATGCATTCAGTGGGCATAAATGGGGACTAGATAGAGTTAAAAGAGGAGTAGCATTAATAAAAGCACTTAAAGATGAAAATATAGAAGTTCAACTACTTCTTAACGATTTCAGAGCTGGGTTAGTAGCAAAAGAACTTGGAGTAGGTGATTCTGTTACTATCGAAACTATTATGGATGTTGATGTTCTGGCAGAAGATGGTGATATTGTATTTATTGACACTCCAGAAGAAGACCATGGAAGAATAGAAAAATATTCAAATAGATATAAAGCTCTATTCCATATAGTAGATGAAGATGATACTAAATCAAACTTTGGAGAATATGTTATGTCTCCTAATGGGGAATTATCCTCAACTATTATAGATAATATATATTTTGATATTTTAGAAAAAGAAGATAGAGCAGTATTCTTTTTAAATGATTCTGACCATAGTAAAACCATTATTTTTCAAAAAGATTTCTTTAGAGATAGCAATATAGAACTTATATTAGGAAATTACTTTTTTGTTAAATACGAAGATGATTTAGCTAAATTTTTTAAAAAGCTTTATGAACCAGAAGAATATAGTGACTTGATAAGAACTAGTAAAAAAGTTATAACAGCTTCTATTCAAACTGCTTTAGAAGCACGAGCTTCTGAAGCAAAAGTTTTATATATATCAAACGGAGATGAAACAAAAGATATTATAGCATCACTAGAGAGACTTGATATAGATGTAATTGATGGTTTTAATCAAAATAATTTATCACTATGGCTTAACTCAAATAGAAAATTGAACGGAAAAGTAACAATATCAGCTAAAGAAGTTGCAGTTAAAATTAAAAATAAACTAAATTTATAAGTTTTTAATGCGATATGGAATATAATTTGTAGATTTGATTTCAAAAAGAAGGAAAGGTATGAGTAGTAGAAGAGACTTTATGGGTTATGCTCTAGGTGGTTTTACAGCAGTAGGTGGTATAGCTGCCCTGTATGCAATGAAACGAAGTTGGGATCCACTTCCCAGCGTAAAAGCTGCAGGGTTTACAACTATTGATGTAAGTTCAGCACAACCAAATGTATTAAATGTAGAAAAATGGAGAGGTAAGCCTATCTTTGTTTTGAAAAAAACAGCAGATATGAAAGCTGATGATAGAGATGTTATTGTTGGTTCAGACAGATTTCATGTATCTATAGGATTATGTACGCATCTTGGATGTATTCCAGCGTATAAGCCAGACGATCACAAGTTTTTATGTGCCTGTCATGGTGGTGAGTTTGATGCGAGTGGTCATGAGATATTCGGTCCTCCTCCAAGCCCATTAGAGATTCCTCCCTTTAGAGTAGATGGAACAACAATTGTACTTGGCGAAGCAGGACCTGATTTTAAGAAAATGCTAGACGCTGGTCTTACGGTATAAGGAGAGAGCATGGCAAATTTTGAAAAAGCAAATAGTTTTAATCAATGGATGGATCAAAGATTAGGTGTAAATACTATTAAAAAAGTAATGCAAACTGAATATTGGATTCCAAAAAATATTAATTTCCTATGGGCAATGGGTATGATATTAGCTGCAACATTTGGTTTATTATTAATAAGTGGTATATTCTTATTAATGTATTATAAACCAGATGTAAATTTAGCATTTGATAGTGTTAATTATATTATAATGAGTGAAGTTGGTTATGGATGGTTGTGGAGACATGTTCATGGTGTAGCTGCTTCTGTCGTATTCTTAGTTATCTATATTCATATGTTTACAGGTATCTATTATGGTTCATACAAAAAAGGTAGAGAGCTTATTTGGCTATCTGGTATGCTTCTTTTTGTTACATTTTCAGCTGAAGCATTCTCTGGATATATGTTACCATGGGGACAAATGAGTTATTGGGCTGGTATGGTTATTACTAACTTATTCTCTGGTGGTTCACTAGAAGCTTATGGTCTTGTCGAATGGATTAGAGGAGATTATGTTCCAGGTGATGCATTCTTAACTAGATTCTTTATGCTTCATGTACTTCTATTACCATTAGCTATTATTGGTTTAATTGTACTTCACTTTGGTACATTAAGACTTCCTCATGTTAATAATCAAGATGGTGAAGAGATTGATTATGAAGAAGCTGCAGAGCTTTATAAATCAGGTAATCATAAAGATTCAAAAGTTATTCCTTTTAGTCCTGTATTCTTGAGTAAAGATATATTTGTAATGGGTGTTTACTTTATTTTATTCTTCTATTTAGTATTTTATAACTTTCAATTTGCAATGGATCCAGTAAACTTTGACCCAGCAGATGGATTAAAAACACCAGCACATATTTACCCTGAATGGTATTTCTTATGGAGTTATGAAATTTTAAGACCATTTAGTAAAGATTTAGGTTTAGTTGCATTTGGTATAGCACAAGTTATATTCTTTGCATTACCTTTCTTAGATAGAAGTCCAAATGTTGCTCCAGCTAGTAAAAGAGGTCTCTTTCATATTTGGTTCTGGTTAATGTTATTAGATATTCTTGTATTAACATTTATGGGGAAATTACCTCCAACTGATGCACTTTTTGCTAATATTGGTTTAGTTGCAGCTCTTACATTCTTTGCATTGTGGATTGCTCTTCCAATTATTACTAAACTAGAAAAAAAACTTTAAGGAGTAGGGAATGAATAAAGAACTTAAGATATTCGGAGTTGTAACATTCTTTACACTCTTTCTATATTGGGGAGTAGAGCCTTTCGCTCACTCTCAAATGCACAAGCATGTAGAGAGTCATGGATTTACTTATGATGGAACTGCTGATATAAAAGAGGCTGAAGCTAAATTAGCTGCTGCAAAAGAGAGTGGTAATAAAGTTGAGAAAGCTGAAGCAACAGCTAAAGCTAAAAAAGAATTTTGGGCAAATGTTGTTAAAATATCTAAGCTAAAAGGTGACCCTGTCGCTGGTGAAGCTGGATTTGCAATGTGTGCAGGTTGTCATATGGATGGTGCTATGAATATGGGTGGAGTTATACCTCCTAGCCTAAATCATGCTGGTAGCTTATACGATAAGAATTATCTTATTGCATTAATTAAAAATCCTGCAATGGCTGGAAATGTTGACCACAAATATAAAGATACATCTATGCATCCAATGGGTTCAGTTAGTTCAATGATAACTACAGACCAAGATGTTGCAAATGTAGTTGCATATTTAAAAGCTAATAAAGCTGGTGAACTAACAACAAAAGAGGCATTCACAGAGGCTTGTGAAAGATGTCATGCTATGCGTTATGCAAAAACAACACAACTTGGAGATACTCCTAAATTTAAATATAAAAAAGATGAGTTGAAGCATCAAGTTAAAATTCTTGAAGAGCAAGATTTAGTCAAAGCCTATATGGGTAAATTACCTCCAGACTTATCTATAATTATTAGAGCTAGAAGTGAACATTTCTTAGAGACTTTTGTAGAAAATCCTCAATCACAACTTGCAGGTACATCAATGCCTAGAGTTGGACTTAGTCATGAAGGATATGAGAAAGTTAAAGAATATTTAACAGAGATTGGAGATCCTAGTAAACCTGCTAGAGAAGCAATCGGACCATGGGTTATATTATTCTTTATAATCTTTACAGGATTGGCTTTCCTTTGGAAAAAAGAAAAGTGGAATGGTCATCACTAAAAATGACTAATCAAGGGCTTAGGCTCTTGATTCCAACAATATCTCTACTAAATATATCTTCTTCAATTCACTAATACTTACTATTACTAAAGCAAAATTACTATAAGATTTAATATATTTTGATTATTAAAGGCTTTAAATGAAAACAATGATAAAGATAGAGATTGGGGGTAGAGTTGATAAAATGTTATCTAATCTTCTATCTGTAAGTCGAAATCAAGTGGAGAAACTAATTAAAGATGGATTAGTCTCTGTTAATAATAAGGTTGTTACCAAAACAAGCCATAAGTTAGTTGTTGGGGATAATGTAGAATACAGCTTTAAAGAAGCAGAAAAACGAGAACCTTTAGAGATTGACTTTGATATTGAAATATTATATGAAGATGATGATATTTTGGTAGTTAATAAACCTAGTGGATTAATAGTTCATCCAGCTCCAAGTGTTAAAGAACCTACCCTTGTTGATTGGCTTATACATAAAGGGATATCTCTCTCTACTGTTTCAGGTGAAGAGAGACATGGCATAGTTCATCGTATTGATAAAGAGACGACTGGTGCTTTAGTTGTAGCAAAGAATAATGAAGCTCATCAAAATTTAAGCGAACAGCTTCAAGATAAAAGTATGGGTAGATATTATCTAGCACTTATAGATTATCCACTAAAAGATAAAGCTATAGTAAATAAACCAATTGCAAGAAGTCCTAATAACCGTCTAAAAATGGATATTGTTGAGGGTGGAAAAGAAGCCAAAACAGCATTTGTTAAATTAGCAGAAGGTAAATCAGATATTGAACTTATTGTTGCAAAATTATATACAGGTAGAACTCATCAAATTCGTGTTCATTTATCTACTTTAGGACGACATATCTTAGGAGATACTACATACGGATATAAAAGCAAATCGTATAAAGTAAATAGAGTACAATTACATGCTTATCAATTATATTTAACTCATCCAAAAACTAAAGAGAACATGACATTTATAGCTCCACTCTTTAATGATATGCAAAAGTTTATATCTAATCATATTAATATAGATAATATAGAGAACAATATAAAAGATGGTGAAATTGATAGACTATTTAATTAATTCATCTCAATCAAAAAGAGATATTAAGGCTTTTGCCTTAGTACTTATTCTATACACTCCTATTATATTTTTTGTATACGATAATAGTATGAATAGAGATATACCAAAAAAAAGCATAGAACTAAAACTAAATATTTTTAAAGAAATAATTAAAGAAGAGATAATCTTTAAAACCTCGCCTTTAGAAGAAGATGAGTTATATGATTTAGATGAAATTATGGATAGTGAGCCTATAAAAGAAATAATAAAACCAATTGAGAAAATAGAGAAAATTAAGAAAAAAATCTTAACGCAAAAACCTAAACCAATCTTACAAAAGAGAAAAAAAAAGAAAAAAATTAAAAAAGAAAAAAAAACAATAAAAAAAAGAGTTACAAAATCAAAATATAAAATTAAAAAAAAATATAAAAAAATTGTAAAAAAAAGAGTAATTTCAAAAAAAAATAATAAGAAGTTTATTAGACTATTAAAAAGAAAAATAAGTCAAAATAAAATTTATCCTAAAATGGCTCAGAGAAGAAATTTAACAGGAAAAGTAAAAGTTAGATTCATTATTAAAAAAAGTGGGAAAGTATCAAATATATCTTTGAGTGGTTCAAAACTCTTTTTTAAATCTGCAAAGAATTCAATTAATAAATCTTTTCCTATTAATACAAAAGGTGTTAAATTACCAATAACTATTAATCTATCTCTGGTGTATAGGTTGCGATAGTTTTTGATAGTTCAAACTATTTTTAATTTAAATTTTCTCTTTTTTCTTGTAACATTAAATTCAAAAAACAAAAAGTAATATCATTGTAGAGCAGAGTATTTGGAGTTGAAGTAATTCTGCCCGAAGTGGACAGAACTTGGCTATCACCGCTTTCACGTCGACCCATCGCATCATAGGAATCTTGAGGAACTGCTTCCCAAAATCCAATAGTTTCAACAGGACGGAGACCCTTATCCTGAATAAATCTTTCGACTACAACTATTACTCTTCTTCAAGTCCCAAATCCAACACTATCTATCTCGGCATATTTGACTCTCCAGCCACAGTTACCAATCTATTTTTCTCTCCTTTGGCATATCTAAAATTGGTTGTATTAGACTTAGCAAAAAGAGAGACACACAATATCTCTGAAACTTAAGATATTCTACTGGTAGATTATTTCACTACTGCCCAGAAGGATACTCAATTCAAATAATCTCAAGGAGAGATATTATGGAAGATTTTTATGGCATTAATTTGTAGAAAAAGACTCCAAGCAAATTTAGGAGAATACTGAACATTAAGTTGTGTGGTTTAATAAACAAAACCTAACCAATAATTAGTTAGAATGCTATCAAGCCTTGTGCTTGTGGGGTTGGATTGTTAGGACGTCTTAAATCTTATGGGAATCCAACCCCGACCTTATATCTACTGCCTCTTTTAAAAATCTTCAAAAAAAGCTTTTGTGTATTCTACATTAAAATATATTAGAAATTGATTAAATTTATATTTTTGTGTGAAATCTTATTTATTTCAATACAACACTTGTTTAGGTTCAACGATACCTCAGAAATACTTACTAGATATAGAGGATATATTTCAATACAACACTTGTTTAGGTTCAACAGTATACAATTCTGGAAAATTGCATACTCCTTTCTTATTTCAATACAACACTTGTTTAGGTTCAACTGTTTGCAACAGGGCTACACGAATTA
>JAMOSL010000033.1 GCA_027063105.1 Campylobacteraceae bacterium | reverse complement strand
CATCTACCTTGTAAGGGTAGCGCTCTACCAACTGAGCTAATCGACCAAAGTGGTGACCCGTCTAGGATTCGAACCTAGGGCCCATTCCTTAAAAGGGAATTGCTCTACCAACTGAGCTAACGGGTCACTTTTAAACTTAACACTGTGATTAAGTGGACGGAATTATATCCCAAAAACTTTTAAATGTCAAGGGTTTTTGGAAAATAAATTTAAATTTTATAAATCTAGCATTTTTGATAAATTTTTTATAGCTTTTTTGGTAGCTTTTTCTTGTACTTCTATTCTGTTTCCTTTAAAGTTATAAAGCTCTATAACAGATGTATTTGGGGTTAATACACCGATATAAACTGTTCCAACTGGCTTAAATTCTGTTCCACCTGTTGGACCTGCTATTCCACTAATTGCAATTGCATAATCAGCCGATGCCATATTCTTAATTCCATATAACATCTCTTCAACACACTCATAGCTAACTGCACCTGAATTATTTAGTGTTTCTTCTTTTACGCCTAACCATAGATGTTTGATATTATTAGAATATGTTATACATGAACCATTTAAAATAGAAGAAGCTCCAGAGATTGATGTGAACTCACTAGCCACTCTTCCACCTGTACAACTCTCTGCAAAAGAGAGAGTTTTATTTTGTTCAACCAATTTATCTATTATTTTTTCTACAAGAGATTTCATAATATATTATTTTATATCATTCATAACTATTTTAGCAACTCTAAGAGTCTCTTCTATCATATCATCTGTTGTAGCTGTCGAAATAAAACCTGTTTCATAAGCTGAACAAGCTAGATATACTCCACTATTTAACATACCTTGATGAAATTTAGCAAATAAATCACTATTGTTCTTTAAAGCATCTTCAAAATTATTTACACTTTTTGAACTGAAGAAAAACCCAAACATACTTCCTCTAACTGTTGTAACTAAATCTATATTTGCATCATTAGCTATATCTTCTAATCCATTCATCAATCTTTTTGCTCTAGCTTCTAGTGTTTGATATATTGATGGGTTTGCTTTTAATTTTTTAAGGCTTGTTAAACCTGCACTCATCGCTATAGGATTACCACTTAAAGTTCCTGCTTGATATACTGCACCTTCTGGAGATAGATGGGACATAATCTCTGCTCTTGCACCAAATGCACCAACAGGCATACCAGCACCTATTACCTTACCAAGAGTTATCATATCTGCCCTAACACTACTTATTCCTTGTGAACCCGTTAAAGAGGCTCTAAAACCACTCATAACCTCATCAAAAATCAATAATGCACTATGTTCATTACAAAGTTCTCTTAACTCTACTAAGAAATCTTCTCTTGCAGGTATCAATCCCATATTTCCAGCTATGGGTTCAATAATTATACAAGCTATTCCATCAATACTATCAGAAAAACATTTTTTAACACTCTCTATATTATTATATTGTGCTAAAAGAGTATGTTTTGTTAAATCAGCAGGAACACCTGGACTACTAGGATTTCCAAAGGTTACAGCTCCTGAACCAGCTTGAACTAATAAAGAATCACTATGTCCATGATAGCAACCACTAAACTTAATAATATCATCTTTACCAGTAAATCCTCTAGCTAAACGCAAAGCACTCATAACAGCCTCTGTACCAGAACTCACAAATCTAACTTTATCAATTCCATCAAACATATTAACTATCTCTAATGCCAAGTCTGTTTCAACTGTTGTTGGTGCACCAAAACTAAGACCTCTTTTTACGGAGTCAAGTACAGATAACTCAATATCACTATCTCTATGTCCGAAGATAAGAGGTCCCCAACTCTGAACAAAATCTATATAACGATTTCCATCAATGTCATATAAATATCCACCTTCACCTCTTTCTATAAAGGGTGGAGTACCTCCAACACTACTAAAAGCTCTTACTGGAGAATCTACTCCTCCAGGTATTACACTATAAGCCTCATTAAATGCTTTTATACTATTTTCATAACCCATTTTTGGTATCCTTTTGATATAATTCTGTTGATTATACAATATTAAGGATTTAAAATTAGAACTATACAAGCATTTTTAACTTCTATATTAATACATCTACTAATTATTTTTGCTTTTTTAATACATCAACAAAATAAAGTTATATATTATCCACCTCCTGAAGAGCCTAAAACCATGGTATTGGACTTAACAAAATTTAAATCACCACCTAAACCAATAGTTCAGCCTATAATTATTCCTAAAAAACCTATAATAAAAAAAATAGTTACAAAGAAAAAGATTAAAAAAGATAAAGTAATAAAAAGAAAAAAGAGAATTCAGAAAAAGAAGATCTTAGTTTCAAAAGAAGTCACACAAGATAATAATACTACTAAAAACAGCATAAAATATTCTCAAGAAAAAATTAAAAAGAAAATTGAAAAACTAAAAGAGAAGAAAAAATTAACAAAAATTAAAAGAATTAAAAAGATAAAAAGAAAGAAAAGTATAGAAGCTAAAAGAAAAAGATTAGCTCAACTAAAAAAGAGAGAAAAGGAACTTAAAAGAGAAGAGATTAGATTTAATAGAGAAAGAGATAGGATTAAAAATCAAAGAGTATCCAAAACATATAATTCAGTTTTAGCAAATAGTCTTATGAATAGTGGAAAAGCTAAAAGATATAATAAAATAGATACAAAAACATTAAATACTAACTCAAGTTCAAGACTAATCAATCAACTATATGGAAAAGAGTTTAACTCATATTCATCTAAAGAGAAAAAGTTCTTAAAAAGAAATCTTGGACTAATTCATAGATTAACACAGAGAGCTTTGAGTAGAAATGGTTATCCAGAGAGTGCAATTCGAATGGGTCAAGAAGGAGTAAATATTGTATCTTTTTATCTCCATCCAAATGGAAATATCACAAACTTAAAATTAGATAAATCAATGGGTCATGCATCATTAGACCAAAATACACTAAGAGTTATACGAATAGCTTACTCAAACTATCCGTTACCATCAGTGAGAACTAAAATAAAATTTTATGTCAATTATACTCTAGATTAAAATGGTAATAGAGATTTAATTACACTTTGAGGTGCTTGTATTAAAAGAGGATTCTTATTTTTATCTAGCCATTTTAAAATCTCTTTTATCTCATACTCTTTCATAACAGTACAACCAGCTGTAGGAATATTTTTAATATGTATAAAGATACAAGATCCCCTGCCCTTTAGAGCTTTAGAATTATGATTCACAACAATTCCATACTTATAATAATTTTTATTAAATTTCATATATTCAAAGCTTTTGTAATCTCTCTTAACTTTGCTACTATCTACTATTTGATTATAATATTTAGAATTAATATCATCAATACAATGATTTTTTCTTCTATAAATCCTATATGGATAAGAGATATTAAGTGGCTTATATCCAAATGCCTCTTTTAAATTAAATACACCAGCAGGAGCTTTACCATCTCCCTCTCGTTTAATATATTTAGAGGTTGAGGGAATTTTATGCAATCCAATACCCCAACCTAATCCATTTCTACCAAGTTTTACAGAAACAATCTTTCCAACTCTATTCCATTTATTATTTTTATACTCATATCTTTTGAGTTCACCATTAGAAGTTTTCCAATTTTTTGAAGTCACAACTATAAGCTGAGAACTATTTGTAGCATTTAGAGTTATTATGGTTAAAATTATAAATGATAGGATTGTTTTCATGGTTTTAAATTTTATATCCCTATTTTTTATTTTTTATTTCTTTAATTAAAATATCTTTTGATTGATTAATAAAATCTTTTGTTCTAATGTCAGATGCCTTAGATATTAGATGATATTCGCTATCATGAAAATATTCTCTAGGATACATAGCATTATATGGCGTTCCTATAGTAATAATATTCTTATCATTAAAATACTTTGCTAAAAAAGTAAAATATTGTTTATATTCTATTTTATTTTTATACTCATCTCTATATATCATATTGGGATAACTCATATAAAGTATAACACCATGATTATCACACCATTTAGAAAATTTTACAATCTCTTTTAATCCTTCAGTCTCTAAATCAATTGGTGACAATAGTTTCAAAAGAGATTTTTTTGTTTTCAAATCAAAATGTTTTTCTCTATCTAGCATGTCCCCATTTCTATTTAAATGTTTAATATAACTATATTTTACCTCATCAGAATAAAATTCTTTAAAGCTATCATAAGCACTAAAAGCAAAATTATAT
This sequence comes from Campylobacteraceae bacterium, assembly GCA_027063105.1. Classification (GTDB taxonomy): domain Bacteria; phylum Campylobacterota; class Campylobacteria; order Campylobacterales; family Sulfurovaceae; genus SZUA-451. Next base: position 13,276 of record JAMOSL010000033.1, on the reverse strand, counting down.
AAGGAGATACTAGATAATATTTTTAATTGACTAATAAAATCTTGTTTATCCAAAAAATCTCTATCATAAGTTAATAGATATTGATTTTTAACAATACTAGCTTCACCATTGAACATTAAGTTTTCATACTCAAATGGTATAATAACTATATCACCTTTATTCAAAACCTTTTTACTCTTATATAATATATATTCTGTCCTAAGCCCTGCATGAACAGATAAGTTTACAGTTGGTATATTAAAGTAATTTTCAATCTGTGACGCTCGAATACCTAAGAAATTATTACTACCTGATACAAAAACAATTTTTTGTGATTTAATAGATTTTGCATAATTTTCTTTATAATCATAATAGATTTTAATTGTAAAACTATCATTTCTACTATCAAAGTATAAAAAATATATAGATGATAAATATACAACAAAAAGTATTGGAACTAATAAAATAAATCTAGTAACAAATTTTTTATATTTTTTCATAAAATTCCTAAAAGTTAAAGTATAAAAATTCGGAGTGAATTGTTAAAAATGATATAACAGAATATGAAAATATAATGCTTATCAAAAATGTAATAGTTTTAGTTGGTACAAAATTATCAATTAACTGATTTGAATTTTTTATTAATAAGACTAAAATAAATATAATTGGAATAGTAAACATTATCTCTTTATTCCCACCGATATTACTAAATCCTGCTCCAAAAGTTACACCATAATCTCTTAAAATATCTAATTTAGGAACAACCTCTAAAAACTTATATGATAATTCTATTTGACCAAAGAACATAGAGTGTAATACTCTAATAGCATCGTCCCACTCTTTTGCTCTAAAAAATACCCAAGCTATATTGATAAAGTTAAATGTAATTATCCATGCTAACCAGCTCCATATCTTGAAGCCTAATTGACTCCAAGCCTTATGTATGGCTATTGCTAACCCATGCAAAAATCCCCAAAAAATAAAAGTCCAACCAGCACCATGCCAAATACCAGCAATCATAAAAGTAGCCATTAAATTTTGATAAGTTGTAAATTTTCCTTTTCTATTTCCACCAAAAGGTATATAAACATAATCTTTCAAGAATCTTGATAAGGTTATATGCCATCTTCGCCAAAAATCTTGTATATTTAGGGATTTATATGGACTATTGAAATTTATAGGTAGTCTAATATTGAATAGTAAAGCTATACCTATTGCCATATCTGTATATCCACTAAAATCAAAATATAATTGGAAAGTATACGATAAACTGGTTACCCAACCCTCTAGCATATTTAATGTTAGAGTTGATGTATCAAATCCATTAGTAGCCCAAACAGCGAATCTATCTGCAATTACTGATTTCTTAAAGAGACCTATTGAAAATATAAATAATCCTATTGAAATATTCTTATAATTAACAACTTTATTTCTTATATTTTCAAATTGTGGCATCATCTCTTTATGGTGAACAATAGGTCCAGCAATTAATTGAGGGAAAAATGTAACAAAAACCATATAATCTAAAAAATTTCTTTCCTTGACTAACCCTTCATAACTATCAATTAAAAAAGCTATCTGTTGTAAAGTAAAAAAACTTATTGCTAAGGGTAATGCTAAATATAATAACCCAATATCAGAACTAAACACAGTATTTATATTCTCTATAAAAAAATCCATATATTTAAAATATACAAGGAGCCCAATATTAAATAATAAACCTATTTGAAGTAAATTTTGCTTTGATAAGTAATTCTTGTCATTATACTCAATAATTAATTGTGTAATTTTATAATTAAATATTATAGAAATTAAAATTAGGGGTAAATATATAATATTCCACCAACTATAAAAAAATAGAGATGCAATAATTAACCAAATCTTAGCAATAATTATTAATTTTTTATGATTTAGATAAAAATAGATAAAAAATGATATTGGTAAAAAAATAAAAATAAATTCGTAACTATTAAATAACATTGAAATCTATATCCCCACTCTTCTCTAATAACTCCATTATATATCTTGAACTATTTCAAAAATTTCTTCTTTTCTCATTTAAATATCCTTTGTTTAAATATATAAAATTATATCATATAATAGTATAATATTTAATCTTTATATAAGCTTCTATCTTATATAATATAATTTGAACATTAAAAGAAAATGTTTAGGTGCCGTAGTGATGGAACTGGTAGACTTGGTAGACTCAAAATCTTCTGCCTTCGGGCGTGGCGGTTCGAATCCGCCCTACGGTACCAGATTAAAAATTATATTTAATTATATGGGGGTGACTTGGCTTCGACTGGAATAGTAGGGGCTGTGTGCATGTCGGACTGGGCAATTCCGTTACGCGGCCTACAATGCATAACTGCAAACAATACAGATTACCGTCCAGCTTACGCAGTAGCGTAAGTATTTAACCCCGAGAAATCGGAGGACTACCTCGCTAGTGAGTGTCATCTTAACTAGACTTTGAGGTATCATATCTGATGACTATGCTCCCTAGAAGCTATGCTAGGTTGTGAGAATTTTAGCTCGTCTTGTAAAGTTTTGGGTAGTGTACAAAGCAAGATTAAATTTAACAATACCATCTAAGCATGTAGAGTCATAGTCTTTTCTATTTTAGGACAGGGGTTCGATTCCCCTCGCCTCCAAAAGTCTATAATGGTAGGTTTTTGGAGATGTCATATAATTATAATTTTTTATATTATTTGGTTGTAAAAGTTTTATATAATGAAATAAGTAGAGTCATCAATAATAAACTAATTAGGAGTTAAAACAATGTTTAATTATTTTTTCAAATTAAGATATATGGTAATATTTATTATCATAAGTACGATTTTGGGGGCGGCCTTGATGATTTATATTGGGATGATTGAGACTTTTGAGGTCTTTAAAATGTATTTTTTAGGGACTCCTTTACCTGAAGAGTTTGCTGAAATAAGCAGAGCTGAGATGGCAGGTCTTATGATGGTTGGGATGCTTGATAGCCTACTTTTTGGTCTTGTTTTGATTATTTTTTCTTATGGAATTTATATTCTTTATATTCATGACCATCAAAAGGGTATTGAACTACCAAATTGGCTTAAGATTAAGGATGTGGAGCAATTAAAAAAGACACTGGCTCAAGTAATTGTAATTATTCTCTTTGTTAAATTTTTAGAGATAACAATTGAAGCCATTGCTAAACATGGTGGTATTTTGAAATGGGAGCATTTGGTCTTACCTATATCTATTTTTCTACTCTCTTTAGGTTTGAAGATACTATTTGAGGAGTAGTAGTCTAATTTTTGATTTATCTTCATTTTTTTCCTTTTTAATAGAAAAAAACATATAATGTATTTTTCTATATATTTAGTAATTTTAGTATAATACTATTATACTATGTTTTTTTCCTAAAATCAAGAAAAAAACATATTATAAAAAATACTTGATAATTAGAAAAAAACATCTTTATCCATAATAACTTATCTCTCTAACAAATCACAATAGACTTTATTTCTGTAAACTCTTCTAATGCCCATTTTGGACCTTCTCTGCCTACACCTGATAATTTACTTCCTCCATAGGGTTGTACATCGAATCTTAAAGTTGGAATATCATTAATAACTACTCCTCCACACTCTGCATCATCTATGAATTTCTGAGTTAATCTCAAATCGTTTGTAAATATACTAAATTGTAATCCATAAGGTGAATTATTCATTTTTGTAATTGCTTCTTCATAAGAGTCCACAGAGATAAGACTAACTATTGGAGCGAATACCTCTTCACAAATTATTTCCATATCGTCTGTTACATCTGCCATTACCGTTGGAGGGAATATTCCATCTACTTCATACTCTCCTGCTATAACTCTTGCACCCTCTTTTTTAGCATTCTCTATCCAACCTTTAGCACGACTTGAAGCATCATCATTTATTAGAGAACTCATAAATGTATCATCATCATAAGGACTTCCAACTTTAAGTTTTTGAGTCTCTATTGCCATTAAATCTGTAAATGATTGATATACATCTTTATGAACATAGATTCTTTGGAGAGATATACAAACTTGTCCACTATTAATAAATGCTCCAAATGCACATCTAATTGAAGCAAATGATAAATCTGCACTTTTATCTATATAAGTTCCTGCATTTCCACCTAACTCTAAACTAACCTTTTTAATACCTGCTTGAGAAGTTATTATTTTACCGACTGGTACAGAACCTGTAAAACTTATGACTCTTGGTATTGAACTTTTTACAAGTGTTGAACCAACTTCTACATCTCCATATAAAACACTTAAAGCATCTTTTATTGCATAAGGTGAATTAATAAATGCTTTTGCAAACATATATGATATTCTTGGAGCTTCTGGAGTAGGCTTTAATACAACACAATTACCAACACCTAATGCAGGAGCTATTTTATGAGCTACTAAATTCAAAGGGAAATTAAAAGGGGTAATACAAGCAACAACTCCAACAGGTTCATGTCGATAGAATGCTAAAGTTTTTTTACCACTAGGGGTTACATCTGTTGGTATTGTCTCACCTGATAAATTTACAAGCTCTGCAACTGTTAATTTAATGGTCTCTATACATCTTTCAACTTCTACTCTGGCAAATGTAATTGGTTTTGCAACTTCTTGAGCTAAAGTTAAAGCAAAATCCTCTTTACTATCTTCTATTGTATGAGCAACATCTTCTAGCCATAAAATTCTTTGAGATAATGGAGTTTCTCTTGCTAACTTCGTAGCTTTCTTTGCAATATCTAAAGCTCTTTTAGTATCTTCAGCACTACATACAGGAACAATAGTTACGATTTTACCATCATAAGGGCTATATATATTCTGCTCTTTTTCCATAATTTCCTCTGTTGAGCCGAAGAAGGCTTTAATTCTAATATCATCTTTATCTTCAAATAGTCCGAACATTGTTATTCCTTTAATTAATTATTAATTTAAGATTATCACAAAATAGCTAATAATTAGGCAACTAATATTATAATATTCCGATATAATTTTTAATATAAGGATAAATATGAACATCACAATTAAATCCCCATTGGATATGCACCTACATCTTAGAGATGGAGATATGTTAAAAACTGTTGCACCACTGACTGCATCAAGCTTTTCAGGAGCTATCATAATGCCTAATTTAGTACCACCAGTTAATACAAAAGAAGATGTAATAGAATATAAGAAAAGAATTCAAGAAGCTATTGGTGATGAAAATTTTGTACCATATATGACACTATTTTTCAAATCAACTTATACAAAAGAGTTTTTAGAATCAGTAAAAGATGAAATAAGTGCAATTAAACTGTATCCTGCAGGAATTACTACAAATTCTGAAGGTGGAGTTAGTGGATTTGATATAGATGAATTAAGAGAAACTCTAAATGCTATGAGTGAACTTAATATCCCACTATGTATTCATGGAGAGACAAATGGATTTGTAATGGACAGAGAAGCTGAATTTATTACTATTTATGAAAAACTAGCTTTTAATTTCCCAAATTTAAAAATTATTATGGAACATATAACTACAAAAGAGAGTGTAGAGGCTTTAGATAAATTTGAAAATCTATATGCTACTATAACTTTACACCATCTTATCATTACTCTTGATGATGTAGCAGGTGGAATGCTTGAACCTCATCTATTCTGTAAACCAATAGCAAAGAGACCAGAAGATAGAGAGGCATTATTAAGAGTTGCACTATCTGCTCATCCAAAAGTAATGTTTGGCTCAGACTCTGCACCTCATCCAAAAGATGCAAAGGAAGCTTCTCACTGTTCAGCAGGAGTATTTACTGCACCTATTGCACTTCAAGTATTAGCAGAGCTTTTTGAAGACAATAATGCCTCTTTAGATAACTTGCAAAGATTTGTTAGTGATAATGCACAAAAGATATATAATATAAAACCTATAGAAAAAAATATTATTTTAGAAAAAGAAGATTTTATTGTGCCAAAAAATTATAACAATGTTATACCAATGTATGCCGAGAAAACTATAAAATATAATATAAAATAAGGAAAAGATATGCCAGATAAAAGGTTAAAAGAGTTTGCAAATGGTCATAAAGAATTTCGCTCAGTCAAATTTAAAGAGAACAAAAATAGATTTCATGAATTATCGAAAGATGGTCAAAATCCCAAAGCTCTCTTTATAGGTTGTAGTGATTCTAGAGTTATGCCTGCAATGATTACTAATAGTGGTGCTGGAGACCTATTTATTGTTAGAAATATTGGTAATTTTGTAGCTCCATATCAACCTAATGCAAATTATCATGCCACAGCCTCGGCAATTGAATATGCGATTAGTGTTCTAGAACTTACTGATATTATTGTTTGTGGACACTCAGATTGTGGTGCAATTGCCTCTTTATATAAAGATATTCCAAAGACAGATGACAATATACATACAATTAAATGGTTAGAACTTGGTGAAGCTCCAAAAAAAGTTGCAATGATGAGTCCACATAAAAATAATAAAAAAGACCTACTAAAGTACACAGAGAAAGTCTCTATCATCTTTCAACTAGAAAATTTGATGACATATCCTGCTGTAAAAAGAAGAGTTAAGGAGGGTAAAGTATTTCTCCATGGCTGGTATTATGATATTAAAGATGGTACAATAGAATCATATGATGATGAAGCATATGAATTTAAACTATTAGGAGATAAAGAATGATTGCAAACTCTGTTGAAGAGCTTATAGGAGATACGCCACTTATAAAATTAAATAGACTATCTAAACTTAGTGGAGCAACTATTTTGGGTAAATGTGAATTTATGAATCCATCTAGTTCTGTAAAAGATAGAATTGCGTTAAATATGGTAAACGAAGCAATTAAAGCTGGAAAAATTAATAAAAATACAACAATAATTGAACCAACAAGTGGAAATACTGGTATAGGACTAGCATCTATATGTGCATCAAAAGGTATTAAACTTATTTTAACTATGCCAGAGTCTATGAGTATTGAAAGAAGAAAACTGCTTATCTATTTAGGTGCAAAAGTTATACTGACTCCAGCTTGTGATGGAATGAAGGGTTCTATTGAAGAAGCAATTGAAATTAAAAATAAAATTGCCAATTCAATTATATTACAACAATTTAAAAATCCAAATAATCCAGATATTCATAGAACAACAACAGCTAAAGAGATACTAAAAGCTACACAAGGTGAATTAGATTATTTTGTAGCTGGTGTGGGAACAGGTGGAACTTTTACAGGTGTAAGTGAAATAATTAAGAAGTTTATACCAACTGTAAAATCTATTGCTGTTGAACCTGCTAACTCTGCTGTTTTAAGTGGTGGAAAAGCTGGTACTCATCATATACAAGGAATAGGTGCTGGATTCATTCCTGAAATCCTTAATCAAAAAGTTTGTGATGAGGTTATAATGATAAGAGAAGATAATGCCTTTGAAATGGCAAGAGATGTTGCTAGATATGAAGGATTATTAGTTGGAATATCATCTGGTGCAAATTTATATGCATCTTATGAGATAGCTAAACGAGAAGAAAATAGAGGAAAAACGATAGTTACAATTTTATGTGATAGTGCAGAGAGATACCTATCAACTCCTTTATTTAAAGATGTTTAATTTATTAGAGACAATTTATATAAAAAATAAAACTGCTAGAAATATAGAATATCACAATAGGCGTTTTAATAAAACTAGAGAAGAATTATTTGGAATAAAAGATGAATTTGACCTACTATCTATTATATCTCCTCCAACAAATAAGATATATAGATGTAGAGTTGTATATAATAGAGATATAAAATCTATAGATTTTATTCCATATTATCCCAAAGAGATTAAAACAATTTCTTTTGTTAATAGTCAAATAGATTATAAATATAAATATGAAAATAGAGATGAATTAAACTCTCTTATTAATCCAAATAGTAATGAGGTTATTATTATTAAAAACAATCTTATTACAGACACTACTATTGCAAATATCGCATTTTTAGATAAAAATAAAAGATGGATAACGCCTCATAAGCCTCTATTAAATGGAACAATTCGAGAGAAACTAATAGATAGTGGTTTTTTATACACAAGAGATATTAAAAAAGATGAGATATTAAACTTTGATAGTATAGCTTTAATGAATGCTATGGTAGGATTTAAAATAATAAATCCTATTTTTATGGATTAAAGGAAAAAATATGTCAAATAAACTTATAGATAATGATTTATATAAAGATATTATTAATAATAGTATAAAAGATTTTATAACTCTAGTATTTAATGTAGATGAGGATTTCTTAATTATATGTGAAACAAAATTTATAAATTTTACTCCTGAACTGCCAGAAGAGATACAGAAAAGTTTTAATGAAACTGTAATGTTTGCAATTAGTGGATATGCGATGGAAACAGCTCAACTTACGGATGATTCAATTAGTTTTAAAGCTGGTTTTGGTGAGGAAAATTTTGCGTCTACAATAACAGTACCTCTATTAGCTATTAAACAAATTGTTATAGATGAAGAGGTAGTATTTGTAAACTTAACAAAACCCAAGAAAAATATTGTTGATAAATCAATGGATGCATTGCTAAATAATCCTGAAAATAAAAAATTTATCAGGAAAAAATAGTTAGGATTAGCTTAACATTGTCCTGCCAATATAAAGTCAACAACTTTATCTACATAAGCATTATGTTTATTCTCTTTAGAATAGACAATATAAAATTTACGAGTCATTTTGATGCCTCTAAGTCTAGCTTCAAATAGTTCACCTTTTTGAACCTCATCGGCAATTGCATATTTTGAAATAATAGATACAACAGGATTTTTTTCATCTTTTTTACTTCTTTTAATTGTCTGAAGAACTGCTGTTGTGTTTCCAACTTCACTTAAAACATTAAAACTTTTACAAGATACTCCTAAATCATCAAATACTTCACTTACAATCTCTTTTGTATGACTTCCATCTTCTCTACAAATCCATCTAAACTCATGTAAATCTTCTGTTTTAAGAATTTTTGGAATAGGAGTATTACTAAATACAACTAATTCATCTTCTAGCCACTCTCTATAAATCATTGTATTATCTATAACATGTGATTCAATTAATCCAACATCTAATTTTCTATCCTTTAACTGTTCTATAATGTGCTGACTCTCTTGTATACTTAAATTTATATCATTATTTATAGCTTCACCTACGGTATTTAGACACTCACCAGGAATTATATAATTTCCAATAGTAAATGATGCACCTAAACGAAATGTAATTTCTTTATTAATAATCTTAAGTACATCATATTCTGCTTTGTGTATCTCTTTTTCTAATACAGAAGCTAATTTATATAATTCATCACCCTCTGCTGTTAGTTTGATACCATTCTTTTTTCTCTCTATAATCTTTGCACCTAAATATTTTTCTATAAATTTAATCTGTTGAGTAACTGCTGGTTGAGATATTCCAAGTTTAGCAGAAGCTTTAGAAAAACTTCTCTCTCTAGCTACTGTTAAAAATGTCTCTAATTTAACAAAATCTTTTAGCATAATAAAATCCTTTTATCTTAAATACTTATAATATATATTAGATAAATTATACCTATATAAACTTAAACTAATTCATAACTTTAGCTTAATTAAGTCTATACTATTTTTTTCAATATGCAATAATATCCCTTTATACTATCATAATAGCTTCTTTTTAATCCTCTACACGATATAATTTTTATATTATAGGTAAAAGAAAAGAGATAAATTATGAACAAAATATTGAATGAATTAAGTCCAAATCAACGAAAAGCTGTTGAACATATAAATGGCTCTCTACTTATACTAGCAGGTGCAGGTAGTGGAAAAACAAAAACTATAACAACGAGACTTGCATATCTAATAAATGAATGTGGAATAGATCCAAAGAATACATTAACTTTAACATTCTCAAATAAAGCATCATCAGAAATGGCTCAACGGGCTTTTAAAATTATTAGAAATTCTAATACTACAAATCCTATTCTATGTACTTTCCATAAGTTTGGATTACTATTCTTGAAACTTTATATAGAAAAACTTGAAAGAAGTAAAGATTTTGTAATTATTGATAGTGATGATAAGTATAAACTTATCAAGGCAATAAGTAAAAACTTAAAAATAAATTTAGATACATATTTTATTAGTAATGAGATATCTAAATATAAAAATTCGCTATTGCTTCCTGAAGAGGCTATAAAAAGAGCTGAACTAAAAGAATATAAAGAGAGTGCTTTAGTTTATATAGAGTATCAGAAAATGATTATAAAAGATAACTTAGTAGATTTTGATGATTTATTAATGTTACCATATAAAATTCTGGCTGAAGATTTTGAATTAAGAAAAAAGATTAGCAATCAATATAAATATATTATGGTAGATGAATATCAAGATACAAATGAACTACAAGTAAAATTACTAGAATATCTATCTTCTGAACATAATAATATATGCGTAGTTGGAGATGATGATCAAAGTATTTATGGTTGGAGAGGTGCTAATATACAGAATATTTTAGACTTCAGCAAAAAATTTTATGATTCTAGAATTATAAAACTAGAGACAAACTATCGTTCAACAGAGCCTATTCTTAAAGTAGCTAATAGTTTAATTGAACACAATGGTAACCGTTTCAATAAAAATTTAATTAGTAACATAGGTGATGGAGATTCTGTTAAACTAGAGAAATATATAGATGAAACACATGAAGCAACAGCTATAGCTAAAGATATTAAGAAATTAATCAATAAGGGTGTTGACCCACAAACTATTGCCGTTCTCTATAGAGTTAATACACTATCTCGTGCAATTGAAGATGCTTTATATAAAGAGGGATTAAAATTTCACTCAATAGGTGGTATTCCTTTTTATGAAAGAGTTGAAGTGAAAGATATTATATCTTTTCTACGAGTAATAGCTAATCCATCTGATGATTTTTCCTTTATGCGTATTATTAATAAACCTAAAAGAGGTATAGGTAAAGCTACCATAGAAAAACTAAAAAAAGAGGCTTTAAATAGAAAATTATCTATATATCAGTCAATAGAGAGATTAACGCTTAATGAACTTATAAAGCTAGTGGGCAAAAAAGTATCAAGTTCATTAGCATTGCTTATTAGTAATATAAAATTATTAAAAGAAAAATCACAAATATCATTAGATGGTTTTACAGAACTCTTCGACAATAAAATAAAAATAAAGAATCACTATGAAGATATGATAGATGGATTTGATAAAATTTCAAATATAAATGAGTTCTATGGATTTATCAATGAACGTTTAAAAGATAATCCTGCATTAAAACTAGAAGATTTATTAAATAATATGGCACTATATAGTGAACAAGATAAAACTGATGAAAATATTATTCCTATTATGACGATACATGCATCTAAAGGATTAGAATTTGAACATCTATTTGTTATTGGTCTAGAAGAAGGTTTCTTTCCTATTATTGGCATAGGGTGTAATATGGAAGAGGAGAGGCGTTTAGGATATGTAGCAATTACTCGTGCAAAAAGATATTTAACCATCTCTTATGTTGATACCCGTTTTTATAAAGGTAAAAGAAAAAATATGGAGAAGAGTAGATTTTTAGGGGAAGCTGGACTTATTAAAAGTGATAGTCTAAAAATTACAAAAAGTTCAAAATATAAAAAAGGTGATTTGGTTAAGCATAAAATATTTGGAATGGGTCGAGTACAATCTGTAAATAAAATTGGTAAAAGTTATAATCTTCTAATTAATTTCTCTGGGGAAAAGAAGAATATACTCAGCTCATTTGTAAAGTCAATTTAATGAATAGATTATTTGTTGTAAAAAAACCTATATTTAGAACTTCAAATGGATACATGGGTTATGTAAAAAGAAAATATAATACAAAAAAAGTTGGGTTCTCTGGAACTCTTGACCCCTTTGCTACAGGATGTTTAATTGTAGCTACTGGACAATATACAAAGCTATTTAATTATATAGATAAAACTCCAAAAGCATATAAAGCAACTTTATGGTTAGGTGTAAACTCTCCTACCCTTGATATAGAAAAAGTAGATAATATTCAAGATATAAAAGAGTTTAATATAAAAGAGATAAAGGAAATTTTAAAAAGCTTTATAGGGGAATTAACTTATTATCCACCTAAATTTTCTGCAAAAAAGATAAATGGGAAGAGAGCCTATGAGTTAGCAAGAGAGGGGAAAATTGTTGAGTTAAAAGAGATTAAATCTACTATATATAATATTAAATTGATAAATTATAATCACCCATTCGTACATTTTGAAGCAAAAGTTAGTGAAGGTACATATATTAGAAGTTTAGGTCATCTAATTGCAAATAAACTAGGAGTTGATGGAACGCTATCTAGTTTAGAAAGAATAAACGAAGGGAAGTTTTTTTATAATAATGAAAAAGCATTGAATCCATTAGAATATCTTAAAATTCCCACAAATAAATATTTAGGTGATGATGAGTTTATAGAATTAGGTAAAAAATTATCAATAGAATATTTTGAAGAAAAGGAGGATGGATACTATTTAATTATCACAAAAAACTTTTTTAGCATTATAGAGATAATAGATGGTGAAGTTAAATATAAATTAAACCGTCAAGAGAAATTTAAGGAGATTAATTAGATGTACGAAATAAAAGCTTATGCAAAAGTAAATATCTTTTTAAAGATTACAGGTCATAAAGATGGCTATCATACTCTTAATTCTCGTTTTGTTCGTGTAGATAATTTATATGATATAGTTAAATTTGTTCCATTTAAATCGGATAAATTTAGAATAGATGGTTGTGAAAATATAGAAACAACTTCAAATACCATATATAAAGCATATATTAAACTATATGAATATACACAGGATAAAAGTATTATAGAGTTTTTTAAAAATCACAAAGTTGTAGTAGAAAAAAATATACCATCTCAGGCAGGATTAGGTGGTGGTAGTTCAGATAGTGCATCTTTTATGAAACTTCTAAATAAAATATGTAATTTAAACCTATCGGTTAATCAATTATCTAAAATAGGTAGTAAAATAGGTGCTGACTTACCATTTTTTATACATAATTTCAATTCAGCAAATGTAAGTGGATTTGGAGAAGTTGTAGAAGAGTTCAAAGAAGAAACTTTAGAAATAGAAATTTTTACACCTCCCATTGGATGTGATACAACAACTGTATTTAAAAAATTCAAACAAAATTATTTAAAGCATATAAATATAGACTCTTTTAATGATTGGGGAGATATACCATCAAAAGAGCTTATTAAAAAAATTAAAGAACCT
>JAMOSL010000032.1 GCA_027063105.1 Campylobacteraceae bacterium | reverse complement strand
GTGCATTTTTTTGATTATATTTCATATAGACATTATTAAATTCAATATTTTCAACTTTATCTAAAATATATTTACCTGATACTATTTTAGGTTTTATACTAAATAATTCATTCATCCTCTCTGTAGCACTAACTGCATCTTGAAGTTGATTGTGTATCTTTGACAAAACTCTAATAGGGTCATATAACATAAATAAAGCTGTTATAAATGCAAAAAAAGTTCCAACAGTAATCTCATTATTCATAACTTGTAAAGCTCCAACAAATATAGCAATAGCAATAGCAACTGAACCAAAAATTTCAAGTGTTGGCCCAACAAGAGCATTTATCATATTCTGTTTAACACTCAATATAAAAAACTTCATATTCTCTTTACTAAATCTTTCCTGCTCAAAGTTCTGAGATGAGTTTGCCTTTATAACTTCTATATTATTAAAAATTTCTGTGAGTCTAGAAGTTAAATCTGAATTACTCTCTTGAGAACTTCTAGCATATCTTTTCATTTTCTTAGCTAATATTTGAAGTGGTAATAACGCTAAAGGCATAATTATTAAAAAATAAAATGCTAGTTTAGGACTTTGGTATATAATATAAGTTGTTAAAGTAAAAATAAGCATAATATTTACCATCATCTTCGGTATCATTGCAGAGACTACTTGTTGAATACGATTTAAATCATTAGTAACTCTACTTAACAACTCCCCACTACGCATACTATTTAAATAAGCAATATCTTGATGCATTAAATGAAGTGATAATTTATCTCTTAATTTTCTAACAATATCATCACCAATATATACTGTATAATATGTCTGAACAAATCTACCAATAGACTTTAACATAAATACGGCAATTATCATAAATGGTATAAAATTTAGAGCTTCTCTATCTTTATTAATAAATAGTTCATCTAATACAGGTTTTAAAATATGTGCTGTTAATGTAGTTCCAACTGCCACAGCTATCATTCCCAATATTGCAAATAGAAACTCCTTCTTATATCCAAACATAAACGGCATAAAATATTTTAACAACCCTCTCATTCGTTTATAGCCTCCATAATTTTATTAATATTTAATCTATCTTTCATTATCTTAACAAATTCATTTATAGTATTCTCTTTATATTTTAAAAACTCACTATCTTCAAATAAACCATGAACGAAAGTACCACTAATATTATCTTTTTGGTAAAACAGTGGATATTTTTCTGAAACTCCATGATGAATTTCAAATCCATTAAGAGTCTTTCCAAATATATTATACTCTCCTCGTTTAACTATCTTATCTTTTTTAAATATGATATCATCATTAATAAAAGCTAAGCCTTCAACTACTTTAGGAGTATCAGTTTCAATACAATCATTATCAATAATTTTATTAAACATCATCTGATAACCTCCACAAATACCTAAAATCTCTTTATTCCTACTTTTTAATCTATCAAATAATCCAGTCTCTTTTAACCACTCTAAATCTTGGATAACAAGTTTTGAACCAGATAATATTATTTTATCAAAACTTTCTAATGAGATATTACTACTAATAAACTCTAAATATATATCTTTATCTGCAATTAATGGTTCAAAATCATTATAATTACTCATAGTTGGATAAGCAATAACACCTATTTTAAAAGCATCTTTATTATATTTTTGTTGGTAATTCTTTAAACTTTGAGAATCTTCAAAACCTAAATTAAAAGGAGAGTAGGGGAGAACACCTAAAACAGGTATATTAAATTCATTCTCTATAATATCTATACCTTTATCAAATAGAGTCAAATCACCTCTAAATTTATTAATAACGACACCGATAACTCTATCTCTTAACTCTTCAGGCAATAAGTTATAAACTCCCCAAATAGAAGCAAAAACCCCACCTTTTTCAATATCTGCAACTAAAATAATTTTTGTTTTAAACTCTGTAGCTATATATATATTTGACAAGTCTTTATCCATTAAATTCAATTCAACAGGACTTCCAGCACCTTCACAAACTAGAGAATCATACTTCTCATATAAATATTTAAAAGATTTACTCACAATAGGTTTTAATTTATCTAAGTTCTTATAATATTCTCTAACATCAGTAGTATCAATAACTTTACCTTCAATAATCAAAGAAGCACTATTTTTTCTACCAGATTTCAATAGAATGGGATTCATGTGATATGAAGTTTTCACACCTAATACAGAAGCTTGAAAATGTTGAGCTATTGCTATCTCTCCACCATAATCACAAACTACAGCATTATTAGATACATTTTGAGCTTTGAAAGGGGCGACGGAATAACCCATATCTTGAATGATTTTAGCAATAACAAATGATAAAGTGGATTTTCCAGAGTCTGAGCTTGTACCAAATATAGATATTGGTTGAAGCTTCACTATTTAACTTTAACCATTTTTCTTCTCATATAAGCTATTTTAGTTTGAAGTGGTAGCTCTTTAGGGCAGTGGTCTTCACAACCCATTAGAGACATACATCCAAAAATACCATTATCATCACCAATTAATTCATAAAATTCATCGTCTGTTCTATCATCATGAGGGTCTAATGCAAATCTAGCACTACGATTAAGTCCAACAGCTCCTACAAAATCTTCGTGCATAATTCTAGTTGAACAACTTGCCAAACATATACCACATTCAATACATCTATCAAGCTCAAAGACCTCATCAGATACTTCAGGCTCTACAGCTTTTTCTATTTTTGTAATATCTGTTTTCTCTTTCGAATGTATCCAACTCTCAACTTTAACGCTCATATCATTCATCCAATTTCCTGTATCAATAGATAAATCTCTATTGTGTTTAAAAGTTGGTAAAGGAAGAAGAGTTATTTTTCCATCTTTAAATTCACTGGTCAAAGTTTTACATGCTAATCTAGGTTTTCCATTAACTACCATAGAACAACTTCCACAGATACCAGCCCTACATACAAAATCAAAACTTAAATCATGATCCATAGTTGACCAGATTTTAGTTAAAGCGATATATAAAGTCATGCCCTTAGTCTCTTCAAGTTTATAATCTTGATATCTAGGTTTAGAATCTTGAAGAGACTAAG
>JAMOSL010000031.1 GCA_027063105.1 Campylobacteraceae bacterium | reverse complement strand
ATGATTACTTTATAGATATAATGTGGCGTAGAATTATTATATGGTGTACAGTAGATGAAAATATCCGTGACAAATTTCAAGTTATAGGCTTTGGAAAAGGTGAACATACAGTAGAGGGATAAAATCCCCCTCTATCTATAGAGGCTTTAAAGATAAAAACTTTTCCATAAGTTGCTCTTTAAACTCTATATGATTTTTATCAATAGTAATACACTCAACAGGACAAACATCTATACATTGAGACTCCTTAAAACTACCAACACACTCTGAACATCTGTTACTGTTAATAAAATATATCTCTAAATCAGTATCAGCACTATTACTAATAGCCTCATTGGGACACTCATTAAGACAGGCATCACACCCTATACAATCTTCCATAATTATTAAAGCCATTATTACTCCTTTAAGTAAATATATTTTACTACTATTTATTATCTTTGTCAAGAAATTAGAGTATATTTTGCTTTTTATTTTTTGGTTTTAATGTTGTTTTCCAATAAGATAATTTCTCCTCCGTGTAGTTCAATAATCCATTTAATAAGTCCAAATCCACTTCTTGCAAGTCTATCTTGTGTGGTAACTACAACTTCGACTGAAGCTCCTGACATTGCTGATTCCAATATCGTTTTAAGTCCTTTTCGTTCAAAATTAAAAGCTGAGGCAATATCAAAAAGTTGTTCGTGTTTGGGGTATTTTTTTGATAATAATTCAATCTGTCTTGTGATACTTGATTTTTGCTTATTTGAACTAACTCTTGCATAGATAAACCTCTTTTCAATTTTTTCTTCAATTCGAAAATGACCACCTTCTGTCTTCTCTTTCACTTCAAATTTCCCTGATTTAATCCAGTTTCTTATTGTTTGTGAGGAAACCCCATATTTTTTTGCTAATTGTGTTGTAGATTTCATTTTGTGATTATAACATATTAATAAGGAAACTTAACAATAAGTGACTAAATGTTGTATAATGTATTTTATATAAAGACGATAAAGGATAAAGAATGAATATATTAGAAAAATTAACAAATCAAATGACTGCTACAATAGAGTCTGGGGTATCTTTGGCTCTGCATAATAAAAATCAAGAAGTTCAACCAATTCATCTTTTATGGGCTTTATTGACTAACAGTAGTTCAATTTTACATCAAGCACTAAATAAAATGAATGCTGATAAAGTAGCTATTGAATTGGAAGCAAAGAGTTTATCTAAAAAATTACCAACTGTATCTAGTGTTACAAAAGAGAGTATTAAACTTTCTCAAAATCTTGTTCATTCACTTCAACAAGCTCAAGGAGTCATGACAACTTATGGAGATGAATATTTAGCAGTAGATAGCTGGTTAATTGCAAATATTAATGAAGTATTTATTAAAGATATTATTGGTAAGTATATAGATATATCAGAATTTAAAAAGACATTAGAGGCAATTAGAGGTGGAAAACAGATTGATTCAAAGAGTGGAGATGAAACTCTTGAAGCTTTAGAAAAATATGGAATTGATTTAAATAAGAAAGCTTTAGATGGAGAGCTTGATCCTGTTATTGGTAGAGATGAAGAGGTTCAACGGGTTATGCAGATTCTTATTAGAAAAACAAAAAATAATCCAATTTTAATAGGTGAACCAGGAACTGGTAAAACAGCTATTGTTGAGGGATTAGCTCAAAGAATTGTAAATAGAGAAGTTCCTTTGAGTTTACAAAATATGAGAGTCATTAGTCTTGATATGAGTCGTTTAATTGCTGGTGCCAAATATAGAGGTGAATTTGAAGATAGATTAAAGGCTGTTATTGATGAGGTAAAAGAATCAGCAAATATTATTCTATTCATAGATGAAATTCATACGATTGTCGGAGCAGGAGCAAGTGAGGGAAGTATGGATGCAGCAAATATTTTGAAACCAGCATTAGCTAGAGGTGAACTTCATGCTATTGGAGCAACAACACTTAAAGAGTATAGAAAATATTTTGAGAAAGATACCGCTCTCCAGAGAAGGTTCCAACCAGTAAAAGTTGATGAACCATCTATTAATGAGGCACTACAGATACTTAGAGGATTAAAGAATAGATTAGAAACTCACCACAATGTAATTATTACAGATAGTGCATTAGTTGCATCTGCAAAATTGAGTGATAGATATATAACTGATAGGTTCTTGCCAGATAAAGCTATCGACCTAATTGATGAGGCAGCAGCAGAACTTAAAATGCAAATTGAGAGTGAACCAACTGAATTATCTAAAACTAAACGAGAAATTTCAACCCTACAAGTAGAGAAAGAGGCTCTTAAAATGGAAGGATTAGATAAAAACTCTCAGAGATTATCTGAAATTGTGAAAGAGTTAGCAGATTTAGAAGAGAAAAGAGTTAATTTACAGAGTCAATTTGATAATGAAAAAGAGGTTTTTAACCAAATCGCACAAATTAAAAGTAAAATAGAGTCCTTAAAAACACAAGCTGAATATACAAAAAGAGATGGAGATTTTAATAGAGTAGCAGAGATAGAGTATGGAGAGATACCTTCTGAAGAGAAAAATCTTAGAGCATTAGAAGATAAATGGTCTCAAATGCAAAAAGATGGAACTTTACTGAAAAATTCTGTTGATGAAGAGATGATAGCAAGTATTGTTGGTCGTTGGACAGGTATAAGTGTAAATAGAATGCTTCAAGGAGAAAAAGAAAAAATATTAGCTATTGAATCAATATTAAATAAAGAGGTTGTAGGTCAAAATGAGGCATTAAAAGCTGTATCAAGAGCTATAAAAAGAAATAAGGCTGGACTTAGTGATTTAAATAGACCAATAGGAAGCTTTATGTTTTTAGGACCAACAGGAGTAGGTAAAACTCAAGTAGCTAAAACTTTAGCAAAATTTTTATTTGATAGTGAAAAATCGCTAATTAGAATTGATATGAGTGAGTATATGGAAAAACATTCTGTTAGTAGACTAGTAGGAGCTCCTCCAGGATATGTTGGATATGATGAGGGTGGTCAACTTACAGAGGCTGTACGAAGAAAGCCATATAGTGTTGTATTATTTGATGAAATTGAAAAAGCCCATCCAGATGTATTTAATACACTTCTTCAAGTTCTAGATGATGGACGACTTACAGATAATAAAGGTATAACAGTTGATTTTAAAAATACCATTATTATATTAACTTCAAATATTGCCAGTGATAAGATTATGACAATAGACGATAAAGAGAAGAGAAGAGATGCAGTGTTTTTTGAATTAAAAAGGAATTTTAAACCAGAATTTTTAAATCGTTTAGATGAACAAGTTATATTCAATCCATTAGATTTAGATGCTATTACAGAAATAGTTGATATTCTATTTAAAGATATTCAGAATAAATTAACACAAAGAGAGATAAGTATATTTTTAACAGAGTCAGCAAAAAGATATATAGCTAATGCAGGATTTGATCCAGTATATGGAGCTAGACCTCTTAAAAGAGCTTTATATGAAGTAGTAGAAGATAGATTAGCAGAACTTATTCTCGAAGATAAAGTAGTTGAGGGAAGTAGCATAAAATTTGATGTAGTTAATGATGAGGTAGTTGTAGAGATAGAGAAATAAATCTCTCTCTACGATAATTTAAAATTGAATTCCTATTTGACCATAAGGTAAATCTTTAAATTTCTCACTACTCATATCTATAGGTGTCATCTCAGCATAGTCATAAACTTCAAAATCTTTAGTCCCACTTTTTATCTTTCCATTTAATGCCCATCTTAAATTATCTGAACCAGCATTATTTCTAAAACTATTTCC
Source organism: Campylobacteraceae bacterium (assembly GCA_027063105.1). Taxonomy (GTDB): domain Bacteria; phylum Campylobacterota; class Campylobacteria; order Campylobacterales; family Sulfurovaceae; genus SZUA-451. The sequence continues at coordinate 14,096 of JAMOSL010000031.1, read as the reverse complement.
TTCAGGTTCTAGCCAATGTGTTCCTATGATTTCATTCCAATTTGTAGGAAATTTAGCTAATTTTGGATAAGTTGATGCATAAATACCACTTTTAAAGTTATATTCTAATGCCTTTTCTAACATATTAAATGAATTCCCAGAAGTTTTGCTATATTGGGTAATACCGAGATTCATTCCCATAAACGGAGTTGCTATATGTACAAACAGATTATTCTCTATAATATTATCTCTACCACCTGATTGTAACATTCCTTTTCCATCAATATTATAAAAGATATTTCCTACAACTTCTTGCCCATTTGTTGTTGCATCAAAATATATACCTGTTATTATTTGTTGACTATAATTATTTTTTATATCATGAATAAAATTATAATTAACTTTATTTCCTCTACGATGCCAACTTCTTCCAGAATATATAGCTCCTTCATCTTCTACATAACTTAAGACATCGTGTATATTATTATATCTTATATAACAGTTATTTGAAGAGAAGTTAATGGCTTGTTGTTGATATCCATGAATATCATTATGTTCTACAATATTTCCAACACCATGAATACTAATGGCATCAGCAGAAAATTTCCATCGGTTCCCACCTATAATATTATTATTTTTAACAAAATTATTTCCATTAGTAAGTGTTGCATAATCTCCACCAGTAAGGGATATAGCTCCCTCTCCTGAACCACTAATTTCTGAATATTCAACACCACAATTAGAAGCTTCTTTTTCAAAAAGTGTTGCAAATCTTCCATTGTTTCTAAGTTTTATATGACTTAATAAATTATGTGAACCAGAAGTAAAATCAACTAAATCTTGTCTACTCATCTCTATTGTCATATCGTGAAACTCTACAAAAGATGCCCCATCAAAGTTAATTAGATAATATTGAACCATAGAACCATATAATTTACTACTAGCTAAATCTCTTCTTGGATAATAGTATATTTTAGAAGTATCTTTATCTATAAAGTATTCTCCAGCAATTGTTAATTCTTCAAGTACATTGTATACATAATATTGACGCTTTAAATCTTTACCTATGCTTTTCATTCCTAATTCAGGTCTTTCTGCTAAAGATATAGTCTTACTTGCTGTATCTATACTAGAGATTGGGATATGAGAGTTTCTCCAAATGTATTGAAATCCTCCATTTATCCATAAGTCATTTGTATTTTTCCATCTACTTGGTCTATCTCCAACATATTCAAAACTTGTGTTAGATATTGCTTTTCGATATGATGCAAATCCAAATTGTATATCTTCAAATCTAATAGTTGAAGGTGTTCCACTAGTTGCTGTTGGATAGTTTCTTGTTTGAAAATCTCTAGGAATACTATATCCTGTTCCAGAGTATTCAAATGGATATTTTGTAGCACCATCTTCTGCAATTGCCCAAGTTCTTCTTACTCCATCACTTTCAGGTTTAAAATGTCTTAAATAATATTGTTTTCCATCAACTAAATTATCTTTTTTAAATGAGCTATAATATCTATCGGTAGATTTTATATCTGTCTCTTTCGTATAGCTTCCTGCGACATTAGGTGATAAATTATCCCCATAAATATTTACTGTATTATCTGTATAATATGGGATTTTATCTGATTGTTCTCTATCTGGCCATCTTGCAATATCTAATGCAGTTGTATCATCAAAAAGTTCTAAAGGTGTATTACTAGCATAATGATTTTCATCTATCTTGCCTAAGTTTTCTATACCATGCTCTTTTAAATTAGCTACTTTAATATGACCTCTTGCATTAGTATCAAGTTTACCCCACAAAGGGTCACTGCTATCAACTGCTTTAAACCATTCCGATTTTATAGGAATTGCTCCCATAAGTCTAACTTTTTCATTTTTATATCCACGATAAGCTATTGGACTACCATTTTCTCCACTATCTTCAGCTTTAAAATCTATACCGTATGAGCGAGGCTTCTGAAAATCATCTTTCAAAAAACTATCTTTAACTAAACTATATTCACCACCTCTAAACCAAACAACTATTCCTCCACTCGGAATTCCATTAGAATTTTTATAGTCTCTAATAGCATTTCTAGCTTTTTCTAAAGTTGCAAATGGACTATCTATTGTTCCACTATTATTATCATTTCCTAGTGTACTTACAAAAAATTCTTTTTCATAATTAAAGTTTTGAATAGGTGTATAATTTCGTAATTTTTCTATAGCTGATTTAGTTGATACTAATAATTCATCTATATTTGTTGGAGCAGGAGGAAGAGTTTCGCCACCAGTACCTTTTGCTTCATCTTCTATAGGAATTTCTGGATGAATTTCTATAATTGGTGGAGTATATTTTGGAATATTGTATTTATCTAATGCATTTTTAACACTGCTATCATCAGCAGTAATTTCACGCATAACTTCAGATGCTTCTACTAAATTATCTCTTCCATTATTTGCAAAAGATAATCCTACTATAGTCTTATTATCTAATATTTTTGAATCATTATCTTTAGCTCCATTAATAACTGCTAATAGAAATACTGAGCGATGTATTACATTACCATTATTTGTTAATTGGTCTAACCAATAGTCAAATCCAGCACTGTCAGGCTCTCTCTTAAATAGATTAGAATATACATAATTAATAAAATCTCCATTATTTATATTATTAGGATATTTATTTTTTGTCTCTTCTTGATCAAAAAAACTTTCAGCGACACCCTCTAATTCTAATTTAGAACTATCTACCCAATATTTAAGACCATCATTATCTGGTGCTCTATCGAATGTTGCGATATATAGTTTTGTCACACTAGATTGACTTTTTGTACTAGCATATAAAAGTGTTCCTGTAAATAACAGGCTAAATAATATTTTCTTAAACATCTTATAACTCCTTATGTTATGATATACAATTATATTAACTCTTATAGACTTCAATATAGTATAAAAAAGCTTTATTTGGTTTTATTTAGCTTTTTTGGATTGATAATTTTATTCGCATCATCAAATATCTTCCAAATATTATCTTGAATCCATTTTTTATCTAACCACTCTATTGGTCTAACTTCAACACCTTGAACTAAAATTCCAAAATGTAAATGGTCACCTAAAGCTAAACCTGTTTTACCTGTTTTAGCTATTTCTTGACCAGCTTTAACAATATCTCCTTCTTTTATCTTTAAAGTTGAACAATGTCCATAAAGTGTATATAAACCTAGTCCGTGGTCAATAATCGGCATATTTCCATAAATTCCATTATAATCTGCAAAAACGACTTTACCACTATTTGATGTTACTATGGGTGCCATTTGTGTACTTGCCATATCATATCCTAAGTGGTATGATTGAGATATTTCATGCTCTTTATCTGTATAATAATAGTGTCTATCATCACCAAAACTAGCTACTTTTTTACCATATTTAAGGGGATAAAATTTTTTAATATTCCAATTTTGTAGAATATTACTAGATATTTTAGTTGTATATTCATTAATCAATACTTCATTTTCAATACGCATAGTTTCATTTATGGCTCTTAATCTCTCTAATTTATCATCTTTCATATATTTCTCATCTTGTTCTGCTAAATCTGTAATTTTTCCATCAATAAATTTATCTGTAGCTTTAATCCAAGATGTTCTATATTTTTTTGACTTTATATATAATGGAATTTCTGCTGATCTAGTATTTCCAGCTCTATCTTTAACAATAATATCTGCTCTAAATTCAGTATTTCTAAAAGACCAAGCGATTAATGATACAAAATATCCATCTTTCTTATATGGTTGTGCTTTAAACTTTTTATTACCAACTAAGATATATATATCATTTAAGTAATCATCATCGTATGCTTCAAATATAACTAATGCACTTCCTCCTTGCCTAATACTATATGAGTTTGCAAGAATATTAATTATTGGTCTTTTATTATCAATTTTAAAACTTATACTCTTTTCATTTTTATTTCCTGTAAAGTAATTCCATTTACTCGAATCGGTCACTTGTATAGTCATAATTAATATTTTGGCTTTTTTATCTAGTTGACTATTTTTAGGGTATTTTATTTCTATCTTTTTATTTTTTGTTGACTCAATTTCGACACCAGTATGTAAAAGAACATTATTTTTTCCATCACTTAAGAATACTTTATAGTTTTTTAGTCCAAAGTTATCTGATAATTTTATAATTAATGGTTGTTTTGTATTCCAATATGGAAATTCTGGTGCAATTATTGTTGGTGCTATCCTCTCAAACTCCTTTGCCGTATATATATATCCTGTACCTCCAATAATACCAGCTAATATAACTAATAATAATATTAACCAACCTATATTACTACCTCTTCTTCTTCTTCCTCTATTGTATCTCATAAAATCTCCATATTTAGTTTTACTAAAATTCTATCTAAAACCTCTTCAAGATTACTATTCTTAATATTAAAGCCACAAGCAAAAGGATGACCACCACCACCAAAACTTTCTGCAAAAGTAGATAAATCTATGCTTTTACTTCTAAATGATACTTTTATGTCACTATTATTCTCAATAATTACTATTGCAATCTTTACTGTAGCTAATGAAGATATAATATCAATTATTTTAACTGTATCAGTCATCTTCGCTCCAGTCTCAATAATCATTGAATTATCAATTTTTATTGATGCTATAGTAGCGTTCTGATGAAGTTTTAACTTATCTAAGGCTTTAGCTTCTAGCCTTATAGATGCTAATGAATTTCTAGAGTTTAGATTATTTATAACTATATTATGCTCTACTCCTATATCCAATAATTTTAAAACTATACTAAAAATATTTTTATCTACTCTATCTGTACTAAAATTCTTACTATCAGATAGTAGTGCTGTATAAAAACATGTAGCTGTATTCTTTGTAATAATAAAATTCTCTGATAAAAAATTATATGCAACCAACGATGCTGATACTAATGAGCTGTCTACTATATTTAAATAGCCATAGTGTGTATTTGTTTTATGATGATCTATATTCACAATTACTCTATTTTCTAATTTAAATCCTAATCTATCTATACTTCCTGCATCACAAGCGATTATTAGACTATTATCATAACTCATCTTATGTTTAATTCTAGAAAAATTTGGTAGAAAATCGATATTAATTGGTAAATCTACAGAAAAGCTTACAATTTCTACTTTTTTATGATTTTCTTTTAGAATATTATATATGCCTAAGGCAGTTCCTATAGTATCTGGATCAGGATTTATATGAGTTAAAACAGTTATAGTCCGATAAGATTCGATTAGATTTTTAAATTCTTTTATCACAGCTATCTACCTTCATAGATAAATCAATCCAATTAGCCTGATGAATTATACTACCAGAAGAGATAGCATCTACACCTGTTTGTGCAATATCTTTTATTGTTTCTAAAGTTATATTTCCACTAGCTTCTATTAATATATGTGGATAATTTTTATTTCTATATTTTACAACTTCCCTTGTCTCAATTAAATTCATATTATCACACATTATAATATCAGCTCCAGCACTCATAGCTTTTTTAACCATATCCATGTTTTCACATTCTATTTCAACTTTAGATGTAAATGGTATTTTAGCTCTAACTTCTTTCATAAATGTATGTAGATTATTTATAGTTTTAAGATGTGTATCTTTTAACATTAAACTATCATCTAGTCCCATTCTATGATTTATACCACCACCACATCTAACTGCATATTTTTCAAATTCTCTTAAAAGAGGTCTTGTTTTTCTAGTATCTAACAATTTAACATCTGTATCTGATATAGCATCTACAAATTTTGCTGTTAAGGAAGCTATTGAACTAGCATGAAGTATTATATTTAATATAGATCTTTCCAGTGATAATATTATTTTAGAGTCACCAGATATTATTAATAATTTTTCACCCTCTTGAAATTTATTTCCATCTTTAAATTTCCAATCACAAGAAAAGTTATAGATAGAAGCTAACTCATTTATATACTCTTCTCCACCTAAAAGACCATTACTTTTAGCTATTATATAAGCTGTAATAGGTTTAGATTTACTTATTCTAGTAAAAAGATCACCTCTACCTACATCTTCATCTATTAATGATTTTAAAAATTTTTCTCTGTTCATCTATTCCCCTTTAATATTTAATACATGGTACATAAGTTGCATCATATTTTAGTGTTTTATAGTTTCTAAGTTTTCCATCATAATTAATGATTGCTTTATCTCTAAATTTTCCACATTTACCAAAATTAGCTATATTATTTATATAGTCTATAATGACCTCATATCCACCTTTAATTTTTCTATAATATTTTCCATTTTCTTTATTGTTCATCCATAGAACAAATTGTAATTCAGCTGGAGTATCAATTTTATCTAAAAATCCTATAACATCACTAATTTCGTTCATGTATCCCATATATCCTCTATCATCTATATAAAATCCATTACCTATAGTTATTTTGCATTCACCAGTAGCGCAAATAGATAATTTTTTTATATTTGTCTCTTTCGATAAATTTGGTCTTATATTTTTAAATTGTTTTTTTAATCTTTTATTATATTCTTTTAATGGGGTTTTATAAATAGGATATCTGACACGATATTTATTCTTATTAATAGATAACTTATTATCTGAATCATATTGTCTGATTTCGAGATATTCTATACCTTTTTTTAAGTTAAATTCATTTGGTTTATAATTCTTTAACGGTTTCAAAGGAGTCCACGCATATAGATATTCATTTGTATATATCAATAATAAACTATATATAAAAAACTTCATTTATACTCCTATAATTAAAATATTTATTATAACAAAATAGCGTTACAATGGGCTTTTATTAAATAGATAAGAGTTGAGCGAAATATTTTAATTATTAATAAAGTTTATATATTTTTTTTGTTATGATTGCAATCCTTAATAAATCTATCTATTATAAAGAGTATTTCATTATGAAAAAAATAATTATTTATTATATTTTATCGCTTATTCTTTTAGCTGATTCTTCAAGAATTGAAGGAGTACAGGTTAAAGGATACTTTCCATCCTATGATGATTTCCCAGCATTTGATATAAAAAACAAACACAGAACTATATGGGATAAATCTAGACATATAGGTATTAAAGAGAAGAAAAAGTTTCTAAGAGAGACAAATAGCATAAGTAGAAAAAAAATATCTAAAAATAGAGGTTTTGTAATTATTAGTGAGGATAGAAAGCGTAAAAAAATGTATCTTAAATATATAAATAAAATTAGATCAAAATCACAATATTGTGGTAAGTATGGACTTTTTCACGCAACAACACCTGTAAAATGGAGTGATAGATTATATGAATCTGCAAAGGAACATAGTTTAGATATGGCAATAAATCAATCATTTTCTCACAAAGGAAGTGGTAAAAATAGTGATAGAAGTGGTATAAGTCAAGGTACAAATAGTACTCCTAGTACAAGAGCATCTTATCATAGATATAGAGGTGGTATTGTTGGTGAGAATATTGCTTTAGGTTATGGTAAAGATAATAGTTCTATTCAATCTGCAATTAGAAGTTGGCTTAACAGTGATAGTCACTGTGCAAATTTAATGAGTCCTCAATATCGTAATATGGGCATGTCTTTAGTAGAAAACAAAATTTCTAAAAATAAAAGCCATTTTTATTGGTCACAAGAACTTGGAACATAAATTAATTATATATCCAACATCTCGGACAATTAGAGGAGTTTTAGAAAGAGAGAAAGAATTTGATGGATTTTTACCTACATTTATGCGAATGGATGAATTTGAAAGGCGTTCGGTTTTATTTAATGATAAAATTATGGTTGATCCTATTCATAGAATATTATTATTACAAGAAGCTTCTAGCTTTGAAGATTTTAATAAATTAAAGATAGATAAAGAGTTGTTAAAGTTCTTTAGTAGAAGTGATACTTTTTTTAAATTTTTTGAAGAGTTAAGTGGGGAGAATGTATCGTTTAATGATCTAAAAGGTGGTGATACTTATGCTGAATTTGATGAACATTTAGATATTTTAGAAAGATTAGAAATAGAATATGAAAAGATATTAAATAATAATGGGCTTATCGATAAATCATTTATACCAAAGAATTATCAAATAAATCAAGGTTTTATAGATACATATACACATTTTGAACTTCATATAGAAGGGTATCTTAGTCATTATGAGTTGTCTATTATTAAAGATATATCTAAACAAAAAAGTTTTTTGATACGAATATATACAAGTAAATTTAATGAAAAGATGATTAAGAGATTTAGTGAATTGGGTATTGATTTACCGATGGGTTATTATATATCTTTTGATTTACATACTAAAAAAATTATTAATAAAGTTAAATTAGATAATAAAATTAATACAACTATTTTTAGGTGTGAAGAGAGACTTGAACAAATAGCAGTGGTAATTGAAACAATAGAAAATTTTGTGAGAGAAGGAGTTCCTCCAGATGATATTGTATTGATTTTACCTGATGAAGAAATGAAAGAACAATTTTATATTTATGACAAATTTAATAATTTGAATTTTGCTATGGGATTTTCTTATAAACGAAATAAAATATACAAAAAATTAGATGCATTATATAGATATTGGCAATCATCTGATGAAAAAGATTATAGGTTATTAATATCTTATAGTATGGATAAAGAAGATATGTTAAAAAAATCGTCTAAAAATCTTACAGTTTTAGAATTTTTTGATTTATTAAATAACTGGGAACTTGTAGATAAAAAAGAAGATAAGATATACCAGCAGTATATATATTTTTTGAAAGTTTTTGATAAGAGTGTAATGCCAATAAAAAGTTGGTTATATTTATGGATTCAGGTAATAAGTGATGTAACAATAGATGATGTTAGAGGTGGTAAAATTACAGTTATGGGAGTTTTAGAGAGTAGAGGAGTCTCATATCGTAGGGTTATTATCGTTGATGTAAATGAGGGAATAGTTCCTGTTTCATCTGCTAAAGATAGATTTTTAAATACTACAGTTAGAGTTCATGCAAATCTTCCTATTACGGCAGATAGAGAAAACTTACAAAAATATTTTTATCAAAGATTATTAGAACAAGCAGAAAGAAGTGTTATATTATTTAGTTCAACAGATAATACTTTGCCCTCTAAGTTTTTATATGAATTAGGTTTAAATAGTTCAGAAGTGCCAAATCCTATATTAGAACTTTTGTACGATAAACCATCTAAAATATTAGAATTAAAAAGAGACCCATTCATCGATAATTTTAATGCAATGGACTTTACTTGGTCCAATACTATGTTAAAGAGTTTTCTAAAATGTAAAAGACAATTCTTTTATAAGTATATAAAAAAGCTTAAAGTGCCATCAACAGATGATATAAATGAAGGTGCTATAATCCACGAAGTGTTAGAGAGAGTATTTAAAAAACAGCAAAGTTTTGAAAATTCTTATGAACTTAAGAATGTTTTTGTTAAATCTTTGTATGAATATCTTCATGAATTAAATCTGAATGATATTAGATATAATTATTATAATTTATTATGGGTAAAAAAATTAAATGGTTTTTTTGAAAATCAAATCAAACATATAGATTCTGGATGGGAAGTTTTTAAATCAGAGTATCAGGTTACTGGTGATATCAAAGGTTTACAATTTACGGGGAAAATAGATAAATTAGATAGAATAAATGAAGATTTACTTGTTATAGATTACAAGACAGGTTCAACCAAAGAGGCAAATAATACAAAAAATATTGAAGAATTAACAGATTTTCAAATGAGTATATATAAATATCTTTTAGAATCTCAAGGGCATAAAAATATAAAATTAATTTTTTTAAAACTATTTGATGATAAAGATAAACAGTATGAGCCAATCAATAAGTTGGAAAAGAAGAGTGAAATGCTTTTGGATAAAATAGAAGAGCTTAAAAATACAAAAAGTTTCACTGCAATAAAATGTGACAATTTATTACAATGTAACTACTGTGATTATAAATTAAATTGTGATAGATAGCTTTTAATATTTCCTTCTATATTTTAATTGCATTCTATCATAATTATAAATATCATTTCTAAATTGTAGAATTCCATTTGCATCTACCCAAGTAGTTAGATATACTACATTAACTGGTACTTTTGAGCTTAAATTTAGATAGGTTTGTTTCTTGGTTTTTAGTATCTTTTTACCTTTATCATAATTTAATCTTTGATCAATACTACAAAATGTTTTAAATAAGCCTTTTGGATTTTGTAGACGAATACATCCATGACTAAATGCTCTAGTATGTCTTTTAAATAGATGTTTCTGTGGAGTATCATGCATATATACAGAAAATTTATTTGGAAATAAGAATTTAATTCTGCCTAAAGCATTTTTATTCCCAGGAACTTGTGCAAATCTATATGGTACAGATTTACTATAACGATACTTTTTCCAATTTACACTACTTGGAGATATTTTTTTAGCATTTGGACCCCAGCCTTTTCTGACTTCAATTCTTTGTCTCTTCATAGCATTTTTATTTCTTAGAAGTTTTGGTATCATCTCTTTCTGAATAATACTTGTAGGTACATTCCAATAGGGGTTAATAACCACTGTTTCTACATCTCCACTAAAGATTGGTGTTGGGTGTTTCTTTGAACCTGTTATAACTCTCATAGAATTAATAACTTTAGCTCCATTATAAAAGTATAGCTTAAAGGCTGGTATATTAATAAAAATATGTTTTCCAGCATCATGTCTTTTCATCATTTTAATTCTATCAAGGTTTAATTTCATTCTTGTTAATAGTTGACCAACACTTTGAGATAATAGTTTTCCAGTAGTTTTACCTATTACACCGTCAGCAATTTGACCATTTCTCTTTTGAAATCTCTTTATTGCATTAAATAGACATTGATCATAAAGTATAGAATCACTGACTCCACAACCTTTTAAATCTCCACTAAGTGATAATCTTTTTCTAATATATGGAATTGAATTGTTATTTTGTCCAATTTTAATATTTGCGAAAGGTGGTATTTTTGGCCACTTACCTGATAAAGCTATATCTCTATATTCATTAAATTTTTTGTTTAAATTCTTGTATAATCTTGTTTTTGGGATTATTTCATTGAAAGGTGTATTTAAATCACCATTAACTATAACTTTTCTAAGAAGTGAATATACAGTATATCTTGGATATAGCTCCCAATCAGCATATACATCATTTAATCCTGCCTGTCGTTTAAATAAAATTTTAAAATGTCCCCAGTGTATCATTCCATATATACTATAGTTTGCATAATTCCTGAATAGTTTACTAAGCTTAAAATCTAATTTTATTCTTTGTCCAGTTGAGTTTTTACCACCAAAAGCTGATCCAGATAAATCTCCTTCTAACATTCTTTTTGCATTTTTGTACATTTTAGTTTTTCTATTAAGTAATGGATCTCTTGTAACTCTTTTTAATAGTTCTTTTGCTATTGGGGTTATGCTAAATTGAGTAACCCATATAGGTTTATTCCCAGATATTGTATACATCTTTCTCAAATAACTATTTTTGGGTTGGGTTTTTACAGCTTTCGAGATAATTTTATTTGCTACAATATCAAAACTCTTTGCCATTAATGAACTCTGTAAGAGACCTATTAACACTATATATATTATTATTAATTTTTTCGTTCTTATCATTCTTCTATTTATCCCTTTATCCCCAAAAATATTTTGTAATAGTATAGCAAAAAATACAGATTTTTTTGCTGTTTAATTTTATATATCTAATATTTCTCTTACAATACTTCTATCATCAAATGGATACTTAATACCTTTAATCTCTTGATATTCTTCATCACCTTTTCCAAGAATTAATAATATTCCATTCTCTTCTAATTCAGATATTGCCATCTCTATAGCTAGTTTTCTATTTGGAGTTGCTACTACGCTATCTTTTCCTCTAAGTCCCACTAGTATATCCTCTAATATCATCTCTGGAACTTCGCTTCGTGGGTTATCACTTGTAACATAAATCCTTTTTGCAAATCTTCCTGCAACTGCACCCATTTTTGGTCGTTTATTTTTATCTCTATCTCCACCTGCTCCAAATACAACCGATATATCTTTATCTTTAATACTATTTAAAACTTGATACATTCCATCATCAGTATGGGCAAAATCAACAACAATCAGAGGATTTTGATTAACTATTTCCATTCTTCCTGCAACACCTGCAAAATTATCTACAACTTCACATACATCTTCTATCTTTCTGCCTGTTAGCATAACAACTGAACCTATTGATGCCATTAGATTAAATAGATTGAATAATCCTATCATTGGAGAGTAGAATGTAGCCTCTGATTGAAGATGTTTAATTCCTGCTGTAATTCCATCCAATAGAGAGAAAGCTTGAACTTTAAATGTAGCTGGCTCATCAACTCCATAACTTTGAGCATTTATAGGATTATATGTAATATGTTTAATATCATCTTTATTTAAAAGTTTTGGACTATCATCTGCAAAAAATAAACTTTTAACTCTTCTGTATTCTTCTATGCTACCATGATAATCAAGATGATCTCTTGTAACATTTGTATGTACTTTTAATGAAAAGTTTAAGCCTTCTATTCTGTTTTGTTCTATCGCATGAGAGCTTACTTCCATTATAAAGTATTTACATTTTGCTAGTTTTGCTTCATGTATATTAACTAGAGTATGTAATATAGAAGGTGTAGTCATTACTTTTTCTTCTTTCCTTTCATCTAAAACAAAAAAACCTCTAGTACCTTGAAGTGCAGGTTTTTCATCTAAATCTAATAGAAAAGAATATATAGATGCTGTAACTGTAGTCTTTCCATTTGTTCCTGTAACACCTACAATCTTAATATCTTTTAAGTCTAATATATTTATAAATTCTGATGGTGATATAAATTCATATTCTATTGTTAACTTATTAAAATAATTCTTATTTTGAGCAGTTTTTAGAAACAGAGTACCTTCTGATATTTCATTTGTATTATCTGTTAAATATTTAAAGTTTTTATATTTAAAGTCTATTTTCATTTTATCTCTTCTAGTTTTTCATATAACGAATATATAGATTGGTCATTTTCAAAAGCAAGAGGTGCATTATCAAGATAGTTTAGTGCCATCTCTTTAAATCCACCACTACTTAAATCAAGTATAAAACCTATAAAATCTTCTTTATCTCTTATTATAACTTTTGTAGAGAACATAATGTCTTCAAATGCTCTTTTAAAGCTACCCCTTGATTTAATCAAATTCTTAAAATCAGAGTAAGATATACCATCTTCATAATCTATGCTATCATTCATCTGTTCGGATATAATATCCTCTATACTCTCTTTTGTAAATGAAAGTGTATCAATTAAATTAGTTATAATTGCTAATGCATTTTCTTTCTCGTTTTGAATTAGATAATAGTAATCAAATATAGCTTGAGCCTCTACACTATTTTCTAATCCTAAATCACTTAAATATACACCAACTTTTGCCTCTTCGAGGTCTGGATAATCATTAAGAATTAAGCCATAATGTTGAAGTGATAATATGTAATTTTCATCTGCAAACTCTATTTGTGCTAATTCTAATACTTTATTTTTATTAATTTTTGACATATTTTAGCCTAATTTATCTAATTTATCTTCCCATCCTATAGGTACACTCATTACTTTTACCTCTGGGTGTATTAATGCTTTCATTTGTCTTTCAACACCGAATTTAAGAGTTGTACCACTACTAGCACATCCTATACAAGCACCTTTTAATTGAACAAATACAACGCCATCAATAATATCTATTAAATCAATATCTCCACCATCAAGCTTTATAGATGGTCTAACTTTTTCTATAACACTCTCTACAGCAGGTCTTAACTCTTCATCAGTAAATGGTATCAATTATAATCCTTAATTTTTTTAAACTATTTATACTTTAAAATATCTATTTTGTCAAGGGGTATTTAGTAATTTTAATAATTATTTGAATAATAAGGGGGAATTTATATAAATAGTTCCAAGGGAAATCCCTGAAACTGTTGTGTGCATATTTTGTTTCTTTAAACTAGTTCGATAATTGCCATAGGTGCAGCATCACCACGACGCATACGAGTTTTTATAATTCTTGTA
>JAMOSL010000030.1 GCA_027063105.1 Campylobacteraceae bacterium | reverse complement strand
TATCCAGTATTCAAAATATCTTGGGGTCAAATAGAGCTTAGTGTATCAGAAGGTGTAAAAAAAGTTCTTCCAATACTATTTATATCTTCCTTTATGGGAATAGTAGTTTGGATACTAGGTCAATGGCTAAATGAATTTGACATTAACTCAATTATAAAATTAATCATTATGGTACTAAGTGGCAAAGTTATATATATCTCCCTAATATACATAAAATATGGAAATTTAAAGAAGATATTTAACGAAAGATTATGATTTAAGAATCATTCTTTTATTTGACATCTTTAGCTATGATAAGCTATTGTATATGTAAAATATAGATATAATCCAAAGAAATTGAAGGTTTTAATATATGAGAAAAGAGATGTCCCCACAAAAGAGGGCTACAGTTGTATCTAGCTCTGTAGCTATTATTTTGGTTATTGTGAAGTTAGTGGTAGGTATAGCAAGTGGCTCAGTGGCTGTTTTAGCGTCGGCTATTGATTCTTTATTGGATAGTGTTATATCTATATTTAATTTCTTTGCCATTAAGAAATCGGAAGAGAATGCAACAAATCAGTTCCAATATGGAAAAGGTAAAATACAAGCTATTGCAGCTGTTATAGAAGGTACAGTTATTACACTTTCTGGACTTTTTATTATGTATAAAGCTGTAGAAAAAGGTTTAGATGGTTCAACTACAAAACTATTACTACCATCAGTTTATGCTATGGTATTCTCTATTATTGTAACTTATGCATTAGTAAAGTATCTCATGAGAATTGCTGAAGAAACAGATAATATAGTTATTAAATCTGACGCACTACACTATAAAACAGATCTTTGGAGTAATGGGGTTATATTAATATCGTTAGGATTGGTATACTTTACAGGATTGGATATTATAGATGTTATTTTTGGTTTTGCAATAGGAATATATATAATATATTCTGCCTATGAAATCATTGAAGATGGTGTAAAAATATTATTAGACCATGCATTGGAGAGTGAACAAGTAGCAAAAATTGGTGAAATAATATCAGGACATAAAGAGGTAACAAGTTACCATTGGTTAAAAACTAGAACTGATGGTACGACAAATTTTATTGAATTTCATATGGTTCTTCGTCCAAATATGCTTTTATTAGAGGCGCACCGTATAGCCGATGAAGTAGAGGATAAAATTATGGCTATAGACTCAAGAAAAAGATGGGTAATAACTCCTCATTTTGATCCTTATGATGATGAAGAGATGAACGAAGCTATATTTAATGGAATGAGAATATCTCCTATAGAGCATAAAAATGGATAGAGATATATATCTTCTATCTCCAACTCCAAAGGAAGGAGTTTTATCTCTTCCTATGATAGAATTTTCTCAAATAGCTCAAGATATAAATTTTTCTATTTGTGATACTCTTATGTTCACATCTAAACAAGCTGTTCTTACAATTAATAATATAGATAAAAGATGGAAAAATATACCTTCTATTGCTATTGGGAGAGCTACTAAAACTCAAATCGAACAATTAGGTGGAGAAGTTATATATCAACCTAAACACTTTTATGGAGAAGAGTTAGCAAAAGATATAGAAATATTCTTTGCTAACCGTAAAATATTATATATAAGACCAAAAACAATATCATTTGATAGTAAAGCATATTTAATGAAAAAGAATATTTTATTAAATGAAAAAATTATTTATGAGACTAATTGTATTAAATATAATATAGATTCTAAACCACCTAAATCTTCAATAATAATATTTACATCTCCATCAACAATAAAATGTTTCTTAGAAAATTTTGAGTGGTCAGATAGTTATATAGCGATAGTTATAGGTAATGCAACTAAAGTACACCTACCACCAAATTCAAAATATTTAGTAGCAGATGAACCATTAATAAGTTCTTGTATTAAAAAAGCTTATAAGAATCTAAAAATTTCTGATAATTTATAGTAATATCATCTAATATATCTTTAGCTCGAATTGAATTATTTACAACTTTAATCTCTGGCATCCATTTTTGGACTAACTTAATAACTTCAATTTTGTTATTATATCTCATTTCCATTTCTATAATCCCCTCACTATCTTCAGATAAAAACTTATAATTCGGATTTTGAAATAGACCTTCTCGTTTAAAAAAATGTGATACAGAACTATTTAATTTAAGAGTAATTATCGATGCGTTATCAAAACTTCCAAAACTATTTCCTTTCTCATCTGTTTTAAATATTTTATCTTTTTTATATTCTATAACTTCAATATCTTCTATGCTATTAAATGCTAATTGTCTTTTTCCTCCTATATCTTTTTTATTTTTTTCATCATAAGTAATATATAAATAATAAATTGAACCTATAGTTACAATTTGATTTGGTTGTATATATTTACTCTCTTTAGGTTTATTATTACCTCTATATGAAATTCTAACTAAAGCATTATGATTTATTGCTATATTTAATTGAATAATCTTTTTTGATAAATTTGAGAGAATAGTAGTATCAATCATTATTTTATCTGTCTCTGAATTTAGTTGAGATGTTATAGTCAACATATCTTTTTTTAGAATGGGGTTTGATAAATTATCTTTAAATAGATAAAAATAGTTGTGATATGAAATCTGTTTAGGCATTAAAGCTTTAAAATGATATCCACCTAACCTTTTACTATAGATAATATCATCACACTTCTTTATTGTGTTTTCAATTGTTTTTGTAGTAACTTCACACTTTTTAGATAAATATTCTTTTGAATAAATTCCTAAAAATAAATGGTTATATATTTTCATTATTCTATTTTGCATTATGATCCTTTTAATATTATTATAGAGAAATATTCTTTTATAGAGATAAAATCATTTTATTTTTTATTTAAAGGGAAAAAGCTTGACATTAATTTCTTTTTATAGTATAATTCATCATAATTTATTTTCCAATAGAAATAAAGTTGTAAATTTAAATAACTAGGAGAGAGAAAAATGAAAAAACTATAAGATGTCTTAAATAGATATGAAGAGAACAAGCAGAAGGTTATAACTTCTCTGGAGCTAAATCAAAAAGCTGTTGCAAACAAATTACTTGAAGAATATAAAGGTTTAACTTATACTAGCATCTTAG
>JAMOSL010000029.1 GCA_027063105.1 Campylobacteraceae bacterium | reverse complement strand
TACACTCTCACCTGTCTCATCTACATCTTTCATAACATCAGTAGCTTTATCTACATCATTTACTCCAGCATCAGCAGAATATAAACCAACTTCTGTTTTATTTGCAAGAATAGTAGCATCTTTTGTTGTATCAGTATCTTTTGCACCATTAACAATTGCTAAAATCATATTTGGTCTAGTAACTGTTCCATTAGCTAATTCATTTTCCCAATATGTAAGTCCATTAGGTTCAGCATCTCTATTAAATACATTCTCATATATAGTGTTAACAAAAATTGAATCACTCATTGTATCTGGATAGTTAGTTTTTGTCTCTTCTTGTACATAGAAACTAGATGAAATCTCTTCCATTTCTAAACCTGTTTCCATCCAATAATCAAGACCTGCTGTATCTGGTGCTCTGTTAAAATATGCAACATATAATTCTGCTACTTGTTCTTTTGTTACTGCCATAGTAACCTCCTTAAGATAAATGTGTTAAAGTGTATGCACACAACACTTAGGGATATTATAGTCTAAATTTATTTAAAAGTCAATATAAATCAACTATTTTCTAATTTTATTTGTGATAAACTCATTTCTAACTAACTTATAAAGAAAATAAGATTTTTAGATGACATTTCATTAAATAGTAGTCTATAATTATTGTTTCAGGAGATTTTTCAATTATGTTTTTCAATAGTTATCAGTTCTTATTTCTATTTTTACCTACTGTTTTTATTGGTTTTTGGCTATTAAAAACTAATCATAGAGTTGGATTTTTGATTATATCATCTATTATATTTTATGCTGTTTGGTCATGGTTTCACTTAATGATATTACTGGCATCAATCATTATAAATTTCTGGTTTGCTAACAAAATATCCTATTATAATAATAAAATTTGGTTAATAGTTGCTATAATTATTAATCTTTTACCTCTAATATATTTTAAATACTCCTTAGGTTTCAGTGATAATGCCATTTTACCACTGGCTATCAGTTTCTATACTTTTCAACAAATTGCATTTTTAATTGATTTATATCAAAAGAAAATTATTTTAGATGGATTTAGTAAATATATCTTTTTTGTAATGTTTTTTCCTCAATTAGTAGCTGGTCCTATTGTGCATTATAATCAACTTGTATCTCAAATTAATAGTGGGATATTATCAAAATTAAATATAAAACTAATAGAAAAAGGTATATTAATTTTTTCTATAGGATTATTCAAAAAAGTAGCATTGGCAGATACCTTTTTTGTAATTTCTAATAGTCAAGATAGTTGGGCTGGAATATTTGCATATTCATTTGGAATATATTTTGATTTTAGTGCATATAGTGATATGGCTATTGGATTGGGAATGCTGTTTGGAATAGTTTTACCTATAAACTTTAACTCTCCATATAAAGCATATAATTTGGTTGATTTTTGGAGAAGATGGCATATAACTTTATCTGAATTTTTAAAATATTATATATATATTCCACTTGGAGGAAATAGACATGGAAGAGGTAGAGAAGTTGCTAGTTTAGTTTTAACAATGAGTATTGGTGGAATTTGGCATGGCGTAGGTTGGAATTTTTTACTTTGGGGAACTCTACATGGTATATTTTTAGTTATAGTTCATCTTATACCATTTGATGGAGCTAAAGCACCATTTTCACTAAAGCTATTTAGACAAATTCTTACATTTTTAACAGTTACTCTATTATGGGTTCTATTTAGGTCACACTCAATAGATGAAGCATTTGAATACTATCAGATTTTATTTAGTTTTGATTTTAAGATGGTTGATACAAAAATTATTATAGAACTTTTGATAGGATTTATAATAATCTGGTTTATGCCAAATAGTATAGAAATAAGTAAATATCAAGAAGTAGAGAGACTAAAATGGTATTTTGGAGTATATAGTGCTGTTTTAGTATTTATATCTCTAAAAATAATGGCAGTAGTCCCTGCTCATAGCTTTGTATATTTTAATTTTTAGGAGAAATTTTGTTTATTAAATCATATTTTATATCTATACTTTTAGCTATGCTATTATGGTGGATTATAGTTTGGGGTCAAATAGGAAATTTTACAAATAGTTCACAATGGGTTGCTGATGTATATAAATATAAAGATACTATAAAAATAAGTTCTCCTAAAATTGTGATAGTAGCAGGTTCAAATGGACTTTTTGGAATTGATAGTAAAAAATTATCTAAAGCTTTTGGATATCCAGTTCTGAATGATTGTGTAAATGCTGGTATTGAGCTAGTCCCTATTTTATCTCATGCAAAAAGGGTAATAAAAGAGAGAGATATTATTATTATGGCTTTAGAATATCCGTTATATAATTATGATGGTGAAGCTGGAGAACAGATGATTGATTATTTATATGCTAGAGAGCCTTCGATACTAAAAGAGTTAAAATTCTTAGAACAATTTTGGATATTCTGGCATATCTCTTATAATAGAATCTACAGAGGATATTTTGATGGAGAAGATAAAAAAAATTTAAAAGGTGTTTATGGAGTTCATAATATAAATAAAGATGGAGACCAAATAAAGACAGATAAAAAATATCAAACAAATCAGATGAAACTAGAGCTTGAAATAGCTGATAAAAATCCAGAAACCTATGGTAAAGAGTATAATCAAAATAGTCTAGGGTGGAAATATTTAAAAGAGTTTATTAGCTGGTGTGATAAAAGAAAAGTTAAGGTTATTTTTATACCGTCAACACTTATGGATAATCCATATTATCATAAAAATAAAAAAGAGAACTGGTACTATAAAAACTTTTCTAAAATTGCTAAATCTAAAGGATTAAATTATATTGGAGAGCCATTTGATTATATGTACAATAAAAGCCTGTATTTTAATACAAACTTTCATCTAAATAATATTGGTAGAAAAATAAGAACCGAGCAGATTATTAAAGATTTAGTTGGCGTGGAAGACACCTTTAAACATTTGAATAATAGGATTAAGTAGATATGTAGCTAATGTCTTTTTACCTGTATGAATAAAGATAGCTGATGGCATACCTAAAATAATATTAAAATTATTCTTTTTTATGGCACTATGACCTTTATCTGTAATCTCTACTAAGATTTTATATAATGGCATAGAG
>JAMOSL010000028.1 GCA_027063105.1 Campylobacteraceae bacterium | reverse complement strand
CATTTTAGATGCATATGGCTCATTAAAGATATCATCCATCTCTTGATTATAAGTTACTCCATAGGCATATCCAATATCTGCAATAAATGAAGGTCTAGATATATTTGACTGGCTTAATATACCAAATGTTGTTATATTTAAATCATAAGGTCCAGCCATTGGAGCAGACATAGCTACTTTTATATTAGTTGTCTCTTCAATTCTCTTTATTGTTGCCATAGATGCATATCCACCTTCGCTATATCCTGTTAAAAAGAGTTGACCATTTAATTTTATATTATTTTCATTAGCAAATTTTTGTGCCTGAATAATAAAATCTATAGAATCATTAGCTAAAGATTTCTTTAACATATAAGGATGATAATTCTCCCTAGAATCTCCAAAACCTATATAGTCTGGTTGGAGCGTAATGAATCCTGCCAAAGATGTTAAAATAACAGCTGATCCTTCTGGTGAACTATTTTGCATAGCCATAACTGTTGGTGCTTCATAATCTGCCATAATTGTGCCATGATTATCACTAACTAGAGATAAACCTATCTGATAAACTAAAGCTGGCATACCTGTTGGAACAACCATTAATCCTGAAGCAGAAACACTATTACCCATCTCATCGGTTGTTACATAAGGTATTTTATATGCCTTATATCCATAAACTTCTGTATCAGCTGTAACGCCAGGCATATTCGCATCAAGCATAGTCTTTTTTATACTTTCCCCATCAATATCAACAACTACCTCTCCACCAATCAAATTAGTTCTATCTGGAGTATCAACACCTCCACAACCACTAAATAAGAGACTCATAACTGCTATAGCTATAATATTTTCATACTTCATTTTATCCTCCTTTAAGAATAATATATTTCTGTTATTCTACCATAGCAATTATTTTATCTCTTTATATTTCTAAAAGTAAAGGTTATTTTGATAGAATTACATAAATAGGAGAAAATTACTCTTAATTATTATAAACTTTAAGGAAACTAATATGATCACAGGTATACCACAACCAGCTTTTTATATATTCAAATGTCAGCAATCAGCACCAGCTGGAATGCCAAAACCTAGCTGTGTAAGTCAAAATAATCCAGAATCTGCAGAAATTTTTCAACATTTAGCACAAACTTTAATGCAAAAAGGTATTATAGGAACTGTTCAACCAATTCAATCTAGCTGTCTCAATAGATGTCAACAAGGTCCTGTTATGCTAATAGAACCTGGGCATACTATGTATACGGAGTTAACTAAAGCAAAAATAGATCGTATTGTAGATGAACATATTATTGGTGGTAGTATAGTTTCAGAATATGTTATTAAAGATGAAATGTGGGGCGAACCAATATCTCCTGCTTCAATGGTAAGATAATAATGTTAGATGGTTTGAACTTGGGTGATATGGGCAAAATGCTCGAACAGATGCAAGATAAAGCAAAAGAGATACAAGAAAACTCTAAAAATACTCAATTCACAACCAAAGCTGGTGGTGGATTAATTGAAATTACTGCTAATGGTCTTGGTGAAATAATTGATTTAGAGATTGATAATTCCTTACTAGAAGATAAAGAATCTCTTCAAATTTTACTAATATCTGCAATGAATGATATAACAAAAATGGCAGAAGATAATAAAAAATCTCAAGCTATGAATATGATGGGTGGAATGAATCCTTTTGGCACTTAATAATGACTGAATTAATAAAAGCCTTAGATAATGATAATTTAGTCAAAATGAAATCTATTCTAGATGATGGAGTAGATTTATCAAAGCAAGTCATAATTGGAGAAGAGTATGAATTAGATGAACCAGATGAAATTCATATATTCTTTTATGCAATACGAAAACATTGCAGTATAGAAGCCATTGAACTTTTATTGGAATATGATATAGATATTTTTATGTTAGATGAAAATGGAATATCAACACTTGATACAGCAATAAAATTTAAAAGAGAAGATATAATAAAACTTTGTATAAAAAAAGGTTTTGATTTAAATGAAAGTAAAAGAAGAAGTGGAATAAAACCTTTAATGTTAGCATCTTGTTTTGGTGATACAAAAACAGCTAAACTTCTTATAGATAATGGAGCAGAAATTAATGCTAGAGATAAATCTGGAATGAGTTCACTTGATTACGCTAAAAAACTTGGTCAAAAAAAGATGGAAGCATTTTTAAAAGATATAGGTGGAGAATATAATATGTATAAAAAATAGGGATATTTAATACACTGCTTTACTCACTTATAATTTCTCTAATAGTCATTCTTTTCTTCTCATTTATTGGTGTTATCTTATATTTTGATATTGCCTTGTTTGAAAATGTTACCATAGCTTTACTATAATGAGACTCTAATTTATTTTTTAAAATATTCTCTTGTTTAATTAATTCCGATAATATATCTTTTCTAAATTCATCTCTATTTAATTTTTCATCTACAGAAACAACTATTGCATCTGTACCAAACCATAAAGCTGTTGCAGCAATTGGTGAACATAACCAGACAAAAGGTCCACACATAGCACCTACTGATACCCCAGAAATTAATGCTGCTGATTTCATTCCTACCTTTGTTGATGCTTTACTTGCAATAATTGTAGCTTGTTTTGTAGCTAGTTTTGTTGCAATAGTCTTTGCAATTTTAGAGGCTAGAGTGGCTACAATAATAGTAGCTAATTTACCTTGCTGAAGCAAAAAATGTTGGTGAATATCTCCTTCTAAATGCTTTATAGCACCTGCATTTAATTCACTATCTACTCCCATATTAGCTCTAGTATGCATGACTTTTAAATGCTCTTTTAAATTATATTGATAATCTTCAGATATTTCATTTAATATAGTCTCCATTTTAATATTAAAATCATCTCCAAAAAGCCTATTCTTAATATGCTCTTCTATCTTTCCAACTGCCATATTCCCTAATTCAACATACTCTCCAATTACAGAGTAGTGAAAATCTAAAAAAATATCAATATTATTATGTGCAACTTCAAAGAGTCCTTTTGTTTTTAACGATATACTCATATTCATATCGTTTATCTGTTTTTGTAAATCATCTCTAATAATTTTAATAGTCTCATTATTTTCAATATTACGACGCATTTTATTAGAATTCACAACTAGCTCTATCTCTTTAAAAATAGTTTTAGATGAATTATTATTATTCTTAGTTTGATAAAACTCTCTTGATGCAAAAAAATGAAGAAGTATAAAGATAAATAGAAAAAATAGAATAGTTCCCCAAAATATCTTCTCAAACTTAGAAGCTGAACTAAACCAACTCTTATCGCTAATCAAATTATCCTCCCCAACCGTGCATTTTTTTTGAAATTATAACATCAAAATATTTTGAAATATCTATGCTATTAGTTGCAACAAAATAACTATCCTCTAATAAAGAAGTCCATCTGTAAATGGTATCATAATCTTGTTCACCATCTATTTTTGAAATAAATATAAGAATTAATCCTGCATTCTTTATAATACTATGAGATTTTTTTAAAAAAGATAAAATATCTTCATCTTGGATTTTACTAGAAACAAAAAGATAATCATATTGTTTTGCTTGAATATTATATCTAGGTCGTTTGAGATTAAAATTTAATATATTAATATGTGATGATTGACTAAACTCCTCTATAGATAAATTATAATCTTCTTCTGTTGTAGAGTTTAATTGGAACTCATAATCATTTTCTTTAGATAATTTGAGAATTTCTTGATTTAAATTTAATTGATTTTGACTAAAGTGCATAATTCTAATTTTTGGATGTATATTTATTATTGATAAAAGTTGACTTATATCTTTTTTTCCTAATTGTGTCATTTTAAATGTCTTTGTATTTAGAAGATGGTACGCCCATCAGGATTCGAACCTGAGACCTTCGGTACCGCAAACCGATGCTCTATCCAGCTGAGCTATGAGCGCACATATTTTGTAGGATGTAATAATAGCAGATTTTTCTTTAAATAATCTAATAATAGAGTTCTTTTTTATCCTAATAAACTATCTAAAAACATATACAAAGATACTATAAGTACAAAAGATGAACCAACCATCCAGCGTATTGCTAAAAAAAATTTACCACTTTTCATATATAATACCTTAGATAAATATAACATATATGGATAAGAGAATATAGAAAAAATCACTGGTAAAAATGATATATTTGATAAATTATATTGCTCTATAGCTAGTTTAGTTGCTATAAATCCTGTATATATAAAAATATAAGTGAATGAGAGAAATATTAGTTGTATAAATAAAAAGAATCTACTAGAGACTCTTTTTGTTTTATCATATTGATACATTTTTTAGAATATCATTCCATCTACAGGAGATGAAGCTGTCGCATAAGGTCTTTTAGCAATTCTTCCTGCTTCATAACTCATTCTTCCTGCTTTAACTGCATACTTCATAGCTTCTGCCATTAGCATAGGATTTTTAGCTTGAGCGATAGCTGTATTTGTAAGAACACCATCAGCACCTAACTCCATAGCTACACTTGCATCACTAGCACATCCAATTCCAGCATCAACAATAACAGGTACGCTAACAGCTTCTCTAATAAAATGAATATTAAATTTATTTTGAATACCAAGTCCTGAACCAATAGGTGCTGCTAAAGGCATAATTGCATGTGCTCCAGCATCTTCTAATCTTTTAGCTATAATTGGATCATCGCTTGTATATGCCATAATTGTGAATCCATCTTTTGCCAAAATTTCACAAGCTTTAATAGTCTCTAATACATCAGGATATAAAGTTTTTTGAGTGTCCCCAATAACTTCTAACTTGATTAAATCAATTCCTGTTGCTTCTCTTGTAAGTCTAAAAAGAGTAATAGCATCTTCTGCTGTTGTACAACCTGCTGAATTTGGTAAAAATTTAACGCTAGTATCTTTAAAATAACTCATTAAATTTTCTTCATTTGGATTAGTAATATTGACTCTTCTTACTGCTACTGTAATTAACTCACTACCACTTGCTAAGGTTGCATCTAGTGTTGTTTGAAAACTATCATATTTCCCACTACCAACAATTAGTCTACTTCCTAATTCATATTTTCCAATTTTTAATATTTCGCTCATATCTATTCCTATTTTTATAATTAAAAAGGTTATAGCATATCGCTATTTAAAACTTTCTTGAATCTTTCTATTTTCTAATTAAATTCCACCTAAAAAATCTTTCTTTTTTAAATCTCCATTATAAACAATATCTCTTATGTCTATATCTTCTCTTTGCAGAACTTCTGGTACGAAATCTTGTTCGTTCATTAGTTTTATCTCTTCATCCAGTTGGTCTTCTTGGTAGGTTTGCATCATATCTGCTGCCATAACTTGGGGTAATTCTTGGATTTTAACTAATTTCTTAATCTCTTCCCCAACATCTTTACCTTCTATTGTAAGAATAATCTTTCCTCTTTCTTTATCGTGGAAATGGTAATCACAATAATCTGCTTCTGTAAAAAGTTCTACTAATGCATCTATATTATCTGATGGTGCTTGTACTACTATACTTGAAATATTCATTTTTTCCCTTTATTATTTTAAATCCCATACCATTATACTACTATCATCGCTAGATGAAAATATTCTTGTTTCATCTTTAAATATTATAGCATTTAGAGTACTTCTCTGACCTTTTAATATTGCTATTTTTGATTTGCTAAGTCTATTATAGATTGATATATTATTCTTTTCGTCCATTGAAAATGCCACTTTAGAACTATTTGGACTTAAGGCTGTTGAATATATTAAGAAGTCTCCTGTAATATAACTTCCTCTTCCACTAGAAGCACTATATATCGAACCTCTTCTATCTTGACCTGCACCTGATATAATGTTGTTTTTAAAATCAACTCTATAAACATTGTCTACATTTTGACCTTTTAACTCTTTTAATATCTTGCCACTCTTAACATCTACTAAGTTTAGTATGCCACTCTCACAAGCAAAAACTACTTTACTTTTATCTTCATTTAAAGCAAAATCAGAAAATTTGGATTCACTTAGTTGAACTTTATATTTTTCTTCTTTAGTTGTTAAATCTAAAAGTGAAACTTCATTACTTAAATAACCTAAAAGAATATGTGTGCTGTCTATAAATCTTGCTTTAATAATTGTATTCTTATTTTTTGGTGATAATATTTGAGTTAAATTATTCTCATAAATAAATAAATTTGTATATCCACTTTTCCCACTATCACTAAGAAGTAAATATTTATTATTAATGACATCACTACTCATAACTCTAGCAGGTGTTACATCACCCACAAAATCTTTAATATCAGGAATATTTATATCTCTAATCTTTTTATTATTTATAGTATTAATAACCTCTATATGCCCCATATCAGTAGCTACTATTAAATTATCACCATCTAACACCATATCTTTTACAGTTCCATTTATATCTATAATTGAGGTTGGTATTATTGTAGGAACTGCCCAAGTTATTGATATTAATATTAGAGGAATAAATATCTTTCTCATATAATATTTTCTATCTGATCTAATAATAAAGTTGATAATTCATTTTCATTTAGAACAGTTTTAACTCCATACAAATCTATCTCATCTGCTCGAAAATTCTCAAATAAATTATTTTCACTTAGTTTTACTAATAATTTATTCATTTTATCTTCGCCTAATATATTTTGAATTGGCTCAGCAATATATAAAACAAAATTATAATCTTCAAAATTAAAATCATATTCTTCTGAATCATAATCTTCATAATTTTCATCAATACCTAAAAGATGCCTTAACTCTAAATCCTTGTCTTCTAACTTCTCAAATATCTTTGGATACTTTATTGATAAACTCATTCTTTATTCTCCTTTAATTCTAAAACTACATAATCTATTGCTTTAACCGGACATCGTGGCATACAGAAGCCACAACCTGTACATTTATCTTCATCTATTATAGGATTAAACATTCCATTAAATAAAATTGCATCATCAATACAAGGTTCCTTACAAGAATAACAGATAACTCCGTGATGAGCTACACAACCCTCTAATGATATTTTAAACATTGCATTTAATTTTTCAGAAGTATCTATATTTTTCAAAGATAAAATATCTTTCTCACAAACATTAGCACACTCATCACAAAAAGTACAACCATTTTTAGAAAAATCTAATGTTGGTGTACCATCATCACTAATAAAGATAATCTTCTCATCACAAGAAGCAACACAAGCTTTACTTTCACAACTTGGACACTCACTCTGAAAAATAGATTCATCTTTTCCATAAGGTGGTCTAATCAAGAGGGGAATATCCTCCTCTTGATTTTGTCGTAAAGGTTTTGTAAAAGAGTTAAATAAATCTCTTCTACTTGCCACTACTCAACACCCTCATTCATAGCATCTGCTAGGCTTGAATGACCCTTTAATTTATCTGTAAGACCATCTGATTCAAATGTATTTCCTACAACTGTATCAGTTTTAGATTGTGGTGCATGACATTGAGAACAGTTAAATCTACCTTGATAAAGTTTATCTGATTTCTTAGCTTTAGCAATAACTATATCACTTACATTACCCATATCACCTTTATTGATACCAACAATTTTACCCTCTTTTAGCAATTCACCATCTTTATTAAGTACAGTTTCTGGTCTGTAATTTGTAAAATGAGATACTGGAAGTGGTGTAGCACCCATGCTTTTTGCAACTTCAGGCATATGACAGCCTAAACATTGGTTATTATTTTGCATAATAGGTAATAGTCCATCAACAGAGTGAGGTATCATAGGAGGAGCATTAACATAAGCTCTTTCAAATTTAGTTGAACTTCCTGGTGCTGGTCTGCTATAATCAGTTTTTACACCTGTTGTTTCATCTTTCTCACTATATAAATCAGTTTGTCTAAGACCTAAAGTTAATTCAGAAACTTCTTTTTTATTTCCTAAATCTTCTTTCTCTAATCTCTTAGCATCTCTCATTTTAGAATTAATATCTATAAGCTTTTTCTCTGTTACTGGAGCTGATTCAACTACTGGAGCAACCGAATCACCTTTAATAGCATCTGCCAAAGCATTAATTGCAGCAGCATCCAAAGACTTAACTTGTCCTATCATCATAGCTTTCATAGCTCCACCATAAGAACCATCTTTATAGCCATTAAGTGATTTGATAATATCCTCTTTACTCATATCTTTTACGACTTTAGATTTACCCATTGCTTTTTTCTCAAATGAAGCTCCGTGACAACCAAGACAACCTGCTGTTCCTGCTGAATATAATGCAGATGTAGCAATTAATGAACCTAATGCAATAACTTTTAAAACTTTTGTCATTATCTCTCCTTTATACTATTTTTTTATAAAATTTCTAATATTAAATTCTAGAGCATCGTCATTACAAACATCTATACAGCGACCACAATTGGTACACTCTCCATCTGTAACCATGATACTCTCCTTATTTATCATATATAACACTTGATTTTCTGGGCAAACAACTTTACAATCCATACAATTTGTACAATTCTCATGATTATGGTCAACTCTTATTAAACTAGTCTTTCCAATAATAGAATATGTAGCACCTAAAGGACATAAATGTCCACACCAACCATTTTTAATTCCAAACAAATCAAAAAGGAATATGGCAATTACCACAGCTATCCCTGCACCAAAACCAAAGATAATACCTCTTTGCATAATTGTGATAGGACTTAAAACTTCAAAAGCAGCAACTCCAACAACAGCTGATACGATAATACCTAATACCATAATCCAGTATCTAGCTCGTCTTTTTATAAAACGATAGTTAATCTCTTCTTTATCAAGATTCAATTTCCGTCTCAACCAATTAGCTAAATCTGTAACCATATTAATAGGACATACCCAACTACAAAAAGCTCGTCCTCCCACTATCATATAGAATAGAATGATTATCAATGCACCCAAAAGAACATCAACACCTAATACAAATCCACTTGCTAATACTTGTATAACCATATATGGATCAGATAATGGTATAAAACCAAATAATCTTGAAGCCCCGAATGTTCCCTCTAACATATGCCAACCATAAGCATTAGCACCAAAATAAAGAAACAAAATTGTAAACTGTGATACTCTTCTTAGAAGTAAATATTTAATATTTTTCATTAATATTCTACCTCCATATTCAGATAATCACTAGCTTTTTTGTCACTTCGTTCATCTACAGTATGTATCTCTTTTGCGTCTTTAACTCTAAGCTGGTCTTTCATATCCCAACCTTTAACATAATGATTACCTGCTCTTCCTGTTGCCTCTTCTACAGGCAATACGAATATAGCTGGTTCTTCTGTAATACAAGCCTTTTCACATAAGCCACAACCAGTACAAATATCAGAATGAACAATTGGTAATAGAAAAGCATGTTTACCTGTTCTATCATTTTTTTGATGTTCAATAGTGATAGCCTCTCCTTGAATAGGACAAGCTCTATAACAAGCATCACACTGAATTCCCCAAAATGCTACACAAGATTCTTTATGTACAACTGCTAACCCCATTCTTGCTAAATTAATATCAAGTTCATTCTCTTTATTAAGAACACTTTTCATATCTAAAGCACCAGATGGACATACAGGTACACAAGGAATATCATCACACATATAACATGGTATCTCTGTAGGTATAAAAAATGGTGTTCCTATCATCTTATGGTCACCACCTTTTGCCATTATTAGCGTTCCATCTCGTTGACTTCCATCAGTATTCTTATTACTATCACGATTAACACAAGCTTCAGCACATAAACCACACTTTATACAAGCTTTTAAAAAATCTTCTTCTTCAATTGCTGCTGGTGGTCTAAGAACTAATGGCGATGCTTTAACCTCATCACTATAGCCACTCCACAACAATCCACCAAGAGCCGTAAGACCTACGCTTTGAAGAGTCGTTGCCATAAACTTTCGTCTATTGTTGTTAGAGTCAGCCATATTTATACTTTTTTAATGCTTACTGCACACTTTTTATAATCAGTCTGTTTAGACATAGGACAAGTTGCATCAAGACAAACTTTATTAATAAATACCTTCTCATCAAACCAAGGCACAAATACCAATCCTTGTGGTGGTCTATTTCTTCCTCTTGTCTCAACTCTAGCTTTAACTTTACCTCTTCTTGACTCTACCCATGCAAGTTCACCTCTTTTAAGACCTTTTGCTTTAGCATCTTTAGGGTGCATATAACATAATGCTTCTGGAACAGCACGGAAAAGTTCTGGAACTCTCATTGTCATAGTACCTGAATGCCAATGCTCTAGAACTCTACCTGTACATAACCAAGTATCATATTTTTCATCTGGCATTTCTGGTGGATCCATGTATGGTCTAGCAAATATCTTAGCTTTATTTTTAAGAGATTTTTTTCCTTTAGACTTATCTGGACCACTAAGGTTACCTTGTAATAAGTTTTTAGCTAATGGACCATAAAATGCATGAGTAGAGTTATTTCCACTATCTTTAACTGCTTTTGCTGCATAAGGGTCATATTTAACATTAAATCTCCACTGTGTCTCTTTACCATCAATAACAGGCCATTTAAGTCCTCTAACTTTATGATAAACTTCAAATGGTGCAAGGTCATGTCCATGTCCTCTACCAAATGACGCATACTCTTCAAATAAATATTCATGAACCATATACCCATAACCTTTAAAGACTTCGCCATCTCCACCTTTAACATTACGACTATCTCCGATACATTCAGAATTGTCATAACCTTCTTGAGGAAATTTAGTCATATCAAGTTTATACTCTTTACCTTTATTTGCAAAAAGAATATCATACATAGTTGTATCATCTGTATAATCAAATTTCTTAGCATCTGCTCTAACATCTGCAAGTTTTTTACCATTTCTAAGAGTATATCCACCCCAAAGGTCTTTAACTGTGAATCTTTTAGCAAATTCCATCCAC
This sequence comes from Campylobacteraceae bacterium, assembly GCA_027063105.1. Classification (GTDB taxonomy): domain Bacteria; phylum Campylobacterota; class Campylobacteria; order Campylobacterales; family Sulfurovaceae; genus SZUA-451. The sequence continues at coordinate 60,027 of JAMOSL010000028.1, read as the reverse complement.
TGCCATGTATCAGACATTGCATCACCTACTGGTAATACTTGTTGTCTCCAATGTTGTGTTCTTCTTTCAGCATTTCCATAAGCACCCCATTTTTCATAAATCATTGCTGATGGAAGAACAAGGTCAGAAACTTTTGCCGAAATACCTGGATAACCATCTGAAGTTACAATAAAGTTATCCATTTCTCTTGCTGCTTTAATCCAATGAGAAGCAGATGCACTATCTTGATATGCATTACATACATTCACCCAAGCAAACTTAACAATACCATCTTCTATATCTCTATGAATTTTCATGATATGTTGGTTACCAACTGGATTAAGTGTTCCTGCTGGAATTCCCCAAGTTTTTTCAGTTATCGCTCTATGCTTAGGATTTTTAACCATCATATCAGCAGGTAATCTATGGCAGAATGTTCCAACTTCTCTAGCTGTACCACAAGCTGAAGGTTGACCTGTTAATGAGAATGCACCATTTCCTGGAAGAGCTTGTTTATTAAGCATAAAGTGAACATTATAGCTAAGTGTATTTACCCAAGTACCTCTAGTATGTTGATTCATACCCATTGTCCAAAATGAAACTACTTTTCTATTTTTCTCAATATAAAGTTCAGCTAGTGCTTGAAGTTTTTCTTTAAAGCTTTCCATTGATTCATTAGGATCACCTTTAGAAATTTCAGCTGTATATTCAAGTGTATATGGTTCTAAAGATTTTTTATAATCTTCAAAAGAGATATGCCAGTGCTTAAGAGTACCAGCAGTATGCTTCATTGTATCACCCTCTTTATAACCAAATGGTTCAAGTGCAGGTGCTTCCTTCGCAGAAACTTTTTTCTCCATCTCTTTATTTATAATTTCCATCTCAAGAGCTGTATACTTTCCAGCACTTCCATCAGGATTAACAGGAGTAATTGATTTTTCACCTGCTCTTCTCAGACCATAACCAATATTAGTAGGACCTGCTGTAAATACAATATTTTCATTGATGAAATCCCAATCAATAATATCCTCTTTACCTCCACCTTTTTTATCTCTGTATACAATCTCTCTTGCAATATAATTCCATAAAGCAAGGTCAGTATTTGGAGAGAATATGATATTAATATCACCAATATCACAAGTTCTATGAGTATAAGTTTGAATATTTACAATTTTAACTTTATCAGGATTAGATAATTTTCTATCAGATACACGAGACCAAAGAATTGGGTGCATCTCTGCCATATTAGAACCCCAAGTTACAATAGTATCTGTAATTTCAATATCATCATAACAACCAGATGGCTCATCTATACCAAATGTTTGATAAAAACCAACAACAGCAGATGCCATACAATGTCTTGCATTAGGATCAATAGCATTTGAACGGAAACCACCCTTCATCATCTTTTGCGCAGCATATCCTTCCATAACGGTGTATTGACCTGAAGCAAATACAGCTACACCCTCTGGACCACTAGCTTTAAGTGCTTTTTTAGCATGAAATTCCATCTCATCAAATGCTCTTTTCCAAGATACTGGTTTGAATTTACCTTTTTTGTCAAATTCACCTTTATCATTCATTCTAAGAAGTGGAGTTTTAAGTCTATCTGCTCCATACATGATTTTAGCATTAAAGTAACCTTTAATACAATTTAAACCTCTATTTACTGGTGCTGCTGGATCACCTTTAACTGCAACAATTTTACCACCTTTTGTTGCTAACATAATACCACAACCAGTACCACAGAAACGACATGCTGCTTTGTCCCATCTCCAATTTGATTCTGCCTTAGCTGCTTCTGCTTGTGCCTCTTGTGGAACTGAAATCCCCACTGCACCTGCAGCTGCTACTGCTGCTGAACTTTTCAAAAAGTCTCGTCTACTTACTGACATATATCCTCCTTTTAGTTTTTATAACCATTAGGATACCATTATCAAGATTGTCAACAGTTGATATATATCAAAAGTTTAAGCAATATTTACAATAGTGAAGGTAATGGAGAAGTTAAAAGATGAATCAACAAAATAATCCACTTCTAGCAAAAGCAAAGCCTAAATTGGCAAAATATTATCACTATTTTAGTAACAGACCTGTTCAAAAAAAATCAATGGAAGATTTTTATAAAATCAATCCTAATTAAAATATATATTGGTATAATAATTTAAAAAGGTTTTTTAATGTCATCTGCATATAAAAAAATATTTGGATTTATCTTCTTGCTTTTTGGTGTTGGCTATTCAGTAATAGCTCCTTTAACACAACTATTTAAGGGTTTATAATGAGTAAAGCGAAACGATATAACCCTAAAAAAACTGATGCCTCAATTATAAAAAAAGGCTTTTTATTATATCTCTTTTTGATTCCTCTCTTTTTAAGTGTTATTATTGCACTATTTGGAACAAATTATATGGCTTTTTTACTAAATATTATAGCTTTTTTATTATTCTTTGGAGTTATTATATTATCCAAAATTGGATTTGCTCAAGAGATGGATTATAATAAAGCTAAACTTACGAAAGCACCTAAAATTCCTTATAAACAAATATCATCTTATCTTTTAGGTATTTCTACTATGTTTTCTGCTTATATTGCAGGGAAAGTAGGACTTTTTGACTCTATTATTATGTCTATTGTGGCAATTATTGGATATTGGTTATATTATGGATTTGATCCACAAAAAGATAAATTAGATAATTTTGGAGATATATCAGCTGATATTGTTTTAGAAACTTTACAAGAAGCTCAAGATAAAATATCTCAAATTAAAAAAGATATAGATAATATAAGTGATACTCTTTTAAAAAATAAAATTCATAAGGCTTTAGAGAGAGCTGATATTATTTTAGTTGCAATAACCGAAAAACCTCAAGATGTAAGAAAAGCTAGAAAATTTTTAATTGTATATATTGATGGAATCGCAAATGTTACCTCATCATATAATAATTTAGATGAAAATGATATTAGTAAAGATACGAGAAATAGGCTATTAGAACTTATGGAAGATGTTGAAGTTAAATTTGAAAGCGAATTTAAAAGACTTAAAGAGAATAGTCAATTTGATTTAGATGTTAATATTGATGTTTTAAAAGAACAAATTAAAGGTTAATAAAATATGAAAAAAATTATTTTTATTTCTATACTTATATTGATGACAGGTTGTACAACTGCAGATAGAATTAATGAAGAGTTATCTAAGAGAGTTGTTGCTTATGAAAAATATTTTGATAAAGCCAAAGTTGAGCCATTACAGAATAGAGTTATTCTAATTGCAGATAATCAATTTAATAATATATATACAGACCCAACTATTTTAAGAAATTTTTATGCAGATAGTTTTGCTGAAGTTTCGATAAGACCACCTCAGGTTGATATATTTTCCCCTCAACTATTTAACTGGACACTGCAAAAATACAATGCTAAAGAAAACTTTGTTATTCATTTAGGGGATACACTTAATATTGCATGTTCCAATGAGTGGGATATATTTGAAGAATCATTAGCAAATGTAGATAAAAATAAGTTTGTAATGGCATTAGGGAATCATGACTTTTATTGGTATGGGGTAACCAATGGAAACTATAATAATGATAAAATTGATTGGGCAATTGCATGTGATGATAAATATCCTATAACAAATAAGAATGCTGATGATAATAAAAGATTTACAAAAGGTAAATTTATTAATAAGTATCTAAAGTTTGTAGATATTGGATATATTCCAAATACAACTAATAGATATTTTACAAAAAAGGGAAAGAGTGCCTTTATTCAAGAGATATTTGTCAAAAGATTTAATAATGAAAGAGATGAATATAGCTCATTCTTAGCCCAAAGAGTTAATATTCCATCAAAAAATTCTAACAAAAAAGGTTTAGGAGGTATAGTTATTGATACAGTATCATATACTAAAAAACCATTGAATGTATTAGGTCATTTTAAGATAGCTGGACATTATAATCCTGGAGAAATAGGTCAAGTTACAAAACCCCAACAAAAAATTATAGAAGAATGGAGTGATAAATTTAAAATTAATAAAGAACCATTTATGATATTCGGACATCATCCACTTAAAGCATTTAACTCAAAAGAGAAAATATGGATAAAAAATCTTATAAAAAATAACTCTTATGCTTTAGGATATATATCAGGACATACACATTTAGGATTTGTAGATACAAACACAAAAGGTATAGTTGAAGTTAATGTTGGTTCAATTACAGATTATCCAAATGAAATAAGAACACTTAGTGTAAATCCAGTCAGAGGGAAATTAAAATCAACACTTCATCCAATAGCTACAAGTAAATTAGATAATACTCCATGGTGTGATGCATTATATGATTATACAACTTCATATCCAGATAATTATCTCTCTTATCAATTTGCAAGAAGAGGATTATACTCTGCTCATTATGCACATGAAGCTACACTAGATATATCTATTAGTACATATTTAAGATTATTTGATGATTTGCAAGTTATACAGTATTTTTCTGATGATGAAAAAATGGTAGAGGAGTATATAAATATTATAAATAATGGAAAACAAAAGAGAAAGAGAGATTGTTTTAAAGAGATAGGAAAGGATGATATACCAAATATTTTATTATATAGTTCTGCTAATAAAGCATTTTCAAGTAGTGTAGAGTGCAGAAGTGATAAGTTAAAAATACTAAAAAAGATGGATTATTTCAATGAAAGAATAATAGAAAAGAGTAAAGGTTTATATGTTAAAGATTTAATGTTATATGGAAGTTGTCAAACATTAATGTCAAGTAAGGCAGAATGGATAGGAAACTATTCTAATAGTAGATAATTATGATAAAATACTCTTAAAAAAGGATATTGGGTATGAATTATAAAATTACACCTGTTGAAAAGGGAAAGAAAGTTGAGTTTAAGAACCCTATCAAAGACTTTTATGATGCTGTTGGTGGAGATGAAGGTATGCAAAAATTAATGTATAGCTTTTATGATAAAGTTTATGATAGTGATATAGCTCACTTTTTTCCTCAAGATGAAGATGAATTTGAACAAGTTAAAATTAAAAATACTAAATTCTTTATAGAAATTTGTGGCGGACCAAAAGTTTATAATGAAGATACTAAAGGCATGGAGTTAAATGAATTTATGGTTAGACTGCATGATGATTTCTCTATTTATGAAAAATCAAGAGTTGAGTGGCTTGGAACTATGGCAGAAGCATTAAAAGAATTAGAAAATATTGATGAAGTTCTTATAAAAGATTTCTGGGATTATTTAGAAAATTTTTCTAAGCTTACCGTAAATACTTATCCTGATGGAAGTGTTTATTACGCTAATCTTTAGTCCAATCTATTTGATTATGCATAATTCCTATTACTGATGGATTAATACCTTTTATTTTCTTATTAACTACGGTTATGCTATTCGGAATATATAAGAAAATATAAGGTGTATCATTAGCTATTAATTTAAATATCTTCTGATACTCTTTTGCAAATTTTATAGAATCTATTATCTTTTGAGATTTTATAATTAAATTATCTACAATTTTATTGCGATAACCTATAAAGTTAAATCCTCCCTGTTTATCTCCCTCACTATGCCAAATACTATGAGCATCAGGAATTAATGATAAACTCCAACCCATTAAAACTGCTTCAAATTGATGAGGCATTACGACGGTATTCAAAAAAGATTGCCACTCCATTGTTCTGATAGACATTTTTATTCCAACTTTAGCTAGTTGATATTGTATTATCTGCGATGCATTAATTCTAATATCATTTCCTGTATTTGTAATAAGTTCAAATTTAAATGGATTATCTTTTGTAAATCCTAACTCTCTTAATATCTCTTTTGCTTTTTCTGGATTATACCCTTTTGGTTTATAATTATTAGGATAAACAGGACTATTCGGCATAAATGGACCATTGCATATTTTACCATGGGAGAAAAATAATAGGTCTATTAATTCTTGTTTATCTATTGCATAATTTAGAGCTTCTCTAATTTTTTTATTTTTAAACTTTTCTTTTCTTAAGTTAAATCCCATATATGTATAAGATTGTGATGGTTGTTCTATAATATTATAATAACTTTTAAAATCATCATTAAGTTGTCTATTTATTTGTAATGGATTTAATGAACCTATATCTAATTTCTTTGCCTTTAATGTAATGAATTCAGTTGAGGTATCTCCTATATAATTATATTTGATAGTATCTATATTTGGCTTATGTGGTAAATAATCTGGATTGGCTTCTAGTATAATTTTTTCATTTACTTTAAATGCCTTTTTTAGCATATAAGAACCTGTACCTATAGGCATTTTATTAAGTTTAGATGTCATAGGATTATTTTCATTTTTCCACAGATGCTCTGGTAAAATACCCATCATCCATATACTTAATGCTTTAAAATATGCCTCTTTATATACTACTTTTATTTTATATAAATTTATAATTTCAACTGATTTAATATATTTGAAGTTATCCTTGTAAGGAGTTAATAATTTTGGAGACTTTAGAAGATTAAAAGTATAAAGAATATCTTCAGCATCAAATATTTCTCCATCATGCCATTTGATTCCTTTTCTAAGTTCAAAAACTAAAGTTGTATTATTTTCAAAGTAAAATTTCTTTGCCAAATCTCCAATAATATTACCATCTTTATCAAATTTTACTAATCCATTGAATATCCAATCTGCAATTTCCGAACTAGCAGAGTCTGTTGCTAACAGAGGATTTACTCTTGATGGTGAAGATGATATACTAAGTTGTAAAGTTGAGGATTGAATTAATATTACAAAAAGTATTAAAAAAGATATTAAAAGTTTCAAAGTTAGCTCCTACTATATAAATAATTTCATAACTATAATAACTATTTATCCTTAATATAATAACTGATAATCATTATAAAAGAATTATAAAATTTAACTTCTTATTAAAGTAAATTGTCTTAGAATACAAAATAGATAAATTTTATTGAAGAAAGGATAGCCATGGCAAGAGTAGTAATAATGGGTGGTGGTGTTTCAGGACATACAGCTGCTACATTCATAAAAGATATGCTTGGTAAAAAACATGAGGTTGTTGTTGTGACACCTAATAGTAACTGGAACTGGATTCCATCAAACATCTGGGTAGGTGTTGGAGAGATGTCAGCTGAAGAGGTAGTATTTCCTCTAGCTCCTGTATATAAAAAAGCAGGTATTGATTATAGACAAGCTAAAGCTCTAGGAATTCATCCAGAAGGTAAAGCTGATTCGGATACTCCATATATTGTTATTGAGTATACAGATGAAGAAAAAAGTGGCACAACTGAAGAGCTAACTTATGATTATCTTATTAATGCAACTGGACCAAAATTAAACTTTGGTGCAACTCCAGGTCTTGGTGAAGGTTCTAACCTTGGAGAACATACAGTATCCGTATGTACAGCAGACCATGCAGATCATGCAAGTCACGAATTAGATTCTTGTATTGAAAAAATGAGAAACGGTGAAAGACAAGCATTCCTAATTGGTACAGGTCATGGTATGTGTACTTGTCAAGGTGCTGCATTTGAATATATCTTTAATATTGAACATAAACTCAAATCAGAGGGTGTTAGAGATATGGCAGATATTACATTTATTACAAATGAATCATTTCTTGGTGACTTTGGTATGGGTGGACTTCACTTTAAAATGGGTGGATTTGCAACTTCAAGTAAAGTATTTGCTGAATCTTTATATGCTGAAAGAGGTATGGATTGGATTATTGGTGCTCATGTTAATAAAGTTGAAGCTGGTAAGGTAACTTATGAGTCTCTTGATGGAACTATGGATGAACAAGAATTTGATTTTGCTATGCTTATTCCACCATTCGCAGGTGTTGGCTTAAAAGCTATCGCTAAAGATGGAAGTGATATTACAAGTAAAGTATTTGCTCCTAATGGATTTATGAAAGTTGATGCAAATTATAATGCTGGTGCTTATGAAAATTGGAAAGCTTCTGACTGGCCACGAACTCTTCAAAACCCAGATTATGGAAATGTATTTGCTGTAGGAATTGCTTTCGCACCTCCACATTTAATTTCTAAACCAATGAGTTCACCAAATGGAACTCCTATCAACCCTACACCACCAAGAACTGGTATGCCATCAGCGATGATGGGTAAAGCAGTTGCTTTAAGTATTCTTGATATGATAAAAGGTAAATCTACTGAACCTACACATACTGCTTGTATGTCAGAAATGGGTGCTGCTTGTGTTGCATCTGCAGGTAAAGGTCTATTTACTGGTACTGCTGCTGCTATGACTGTTTTCCCAATCGTTCCAGATTTTGAAAAATATCCAGGAGTTGGTAGAGACCTTAATGGTACAACTGGAGAATTAGGACTTGCTGCTCACTGGGTTAAGCATATTCTTCACCATTTATTTATATGGAAAGCAAAACTTAAACCAGGATGGACTTTAATTCCTGAATAAGAGTTGTCTTATATAATATGCTATGCAGAGGTTTTTCCTCTGTTTATTAAAATAATTAAAATAATTAGGAGATAAAGTGTCAAAAAAACATGTAAATCATATAGAACCATATAGTCCTCAATTTGGGACAATGATACCTTTAGGTGGAGCAAAATTTTTAAGAACTTGTGTTTTATGGCAATTAGTTAGATTTGTTGCTATTAATATTAGAATGACTATTCTTATTCTAAAGAGTCACCACTAAAATCAAGAATATCTCTTTTTTAGGGATATTCATCTTCTAAATATAATAAGACTTTTTTTTAAATTCAATATTTTAAGCTATTTAGTTTTAAAATAAGTTTACTATAACTTCTACAACTAAGGACTATTTTAATGATACAAGAGCTTATTCGTTACCCTGATGAAAGAATAAATATTCTATCAACTGATGTAAGAAAATTTAATGATGAGGTAGATGAACTTGTCCAAGATATGAAAGAAACTATTGAGGCAAATGACACTGAAGGTTTAGCTGCAATTCAGATAGCTATTCCGATATCTGTTGTTGTTGCAAAAGATACGCATGGTGAATGGCATACCTTTTGTAATCCTAGAATACTTAAAACAGCAGGAAAAACTATCTCCTCTGAGACATCATTATATATGCCAGATATAGAAGAAGAGATACCTCGACATGAACAAATTACATTTATATATCAAGATAGAATGGGGAAACAACACTCAATGACTGTCTCTGGTCACTTTAGTTATCTTCTTCAAAGAAAATTTGATTATACATTCGGTGGAACTTTTGCAAATAAACTAGATAGAAAACATAGAAAAATGGTAGAAAAGAAATTATCAATAAACGGTGCTAAAGGTGAATTTAATTCAGATAGTAACTTCTCAAAAAGAGAATATTTTAAAAGTGCAATTAATAAACTTCTATTCTTTCAAGGACTAACTCTATTTACTCCATTATTTTCTTTGAAAAAAGAGACTTTAGAAACATTATATCATTATGGAATTTTTGCAACAATAATGACATTTCTATTAACAATCGGATATTTAGCTTATGCTAAATATGAAGCAAGTAAAGTTATATCTTGTACAGGTTGTCAAGTTGTTAGTTTTACAGCTGTTGCAATTAAATATTTTATATTAATACCTATCTTCTTTATGGGAAGTTATTATTTAGTAAACCCAAACTAGAAAGCATTAGATATCAGACAAATAGCAATTATAGGTTCAACTGCCTCTGGAAAAACTCAGTTATCAATTGATATTGCAAAAAAGTTTAATGCCATCATCTTATCTCTTGACTCTTTATCTATATACCAAGAGATAGATATTGTATCAGCAAAGCCTACAATAGAAGAGAGAGATGGCATAGAACATTATGGAATAGATTTAATCTATCCCAATGAAGCTTTTGATGTTACTATATTTATAAAACTTTATAAAAAAATATATAATAAAGCTAAAAACAAAAACAAAAATTTAATAATAGTAGGTGGAACGAGTTTCTATTTAAAAAGCCTAATAGATGGTATATCTTCTTTTCCCACTATTTCACAAGAGACAAAAGAGGAAGTAGCTGATCTTTTAAAATATGAAATGCCACAAATGTATCAAATGATGGTAAATGTAGATAATAAATACATGGCAGGAATCTTTCCTAATGATAAGTATAGAATAGAAAAAGCATTAAGTATATATCTATCAACAACTCAAAGCCCAACAGATTATTTTAGAGACAATCCACCAAAATCTACAATTATAGGTAAGTTGCCTATATATTCTATTAATACAGATAGAGATATTTTGCGTGAAAGAATAAAAATAAGAACTAAGAAAATGATAGAAACAGGTTTAATTGATGAAGTAGCATATCTTGAAAAAAAATATAATCGTTCACCTAATTCTATGAAATCTATAGGAATAAAAGAGACATTAGATTATTTTGATGGAAGATTAGATATAAACATGTTAGAAGAAAAAATAATAATAAATACTAGAAGGTTGGCAAAAAGACAGAATACTTTTAATAACTCACAATTTAAAGACGTAACAGCATTAGAATTAATACAACTAAAAGAGAGAATTGAACTTCAACTTAATAATAGATAAGTTAGTGTAGACTTTTGCATGAAAAAATTTAACACTATTACCTCCCTATCATCGGAACTTATTAAGAATTTAGAACAGCTAGAATATACAACTATGACAGCAATTCAAGAGGCTACTATACCTATACTACTTGATGGAAAAGATATTATAGCCCAAGCCAAAACTGGCTCTGGAAAAACTGCTAGTTTTGGTATTCCAATTATTGAAAAAATAGATACTAAAAATAGAAATCCCCAAACTTTGATCTTATGTCCCACAAGAGAATTGGCAGACCAAGTAGCAAAAGAGTTGCGTTCCATCGCGAGATATAAAAACAATCTAAAAATATTAACTCTATGTGGTGGTACACCTATGCGTCCACAAATGGCATCATTAGAACAAGGTGGACATATTCTAGTTGGTACAGCTGGTAGAATCCAAGACCACTTATCAAGAGAAACAATCTATCTAAAAGATATTAATACTTTAGTACTAGATGAAGCTGATAGAATGGTTGATATGGGATTTTATGATGAAATTAAAAAAATCATATCTAATATTCCGAAAAAAAGACATACTATGTTATTTTCTGCTACATATCCTCCTAATATTCAAAAATTAGCTAAAGAGATATTAACAGAACCTACAACAATTAAAGCAGATACAACGCATGAAGTATTAGCAATTGAAGAGGTAGCCTATGAAATTGAAAAATCTTCAAAAACTGAAGCTTTAATAAAATTATTTAAATCATATAAACCAAAAACTGCTTTAGTATTCTGTAATACGAAGATAGAGACTATTGAGTTAACTGATTTCCTAAGAGAAAAGAACTTTTCAGCTATGGACTTACAAGGCGACTTAGATCAGAGAGAGAGAGAAGAAGCTCTCTTAATGTTTGCAAATGGTTCAATAGCTGTTTTAGTTGCTACTGATGTTGCATCTAGGGGACTTGATGTTAAAAATATAGAATTAGTAATAAATTATGATATACCACATGGTGATGAAGTTTATACTCATAGAATAGGTAGAACAGCAAGAGCAGGAGCAAGAGGTAAAGCTATAACTTTATATACAAATAGAGAGAAAGACAAACTATTTGATGTAGCTAAAAATATAGAAAAAAGAGATATTAATAAAATATCAATAGATCGAAAATTTATTATGGAATCTACATATTCTACTATCTGTATAGATGGTGGCAAAAAGAATAAAGTAAGAGCAGGTGATATTTTAGGTGCATTAAGCAAAGATATTGGCATATCAGGTGAACAAATTGGAAAAATAGATATTTTTGATTCTAAATCTTTTGTAGCAATAGATAAAAGAAGCATTAGAAATGCATTTGATGGATTAAAAAAGGGTAAAATAAAAGGAAGAAAATTCAGGGTTTGGTGGTTATGATTTTATCACTTATGAATATAAAAATAATTAATTATGAGTAGGCCTAAATAGGTTTTATGGAATGCTTAATATGGATTTAGTGATATGTTAAAGAATCTCTAATTTTAAACTTTAAATCTAGCTTTACTTTTACAATAATTTTCCATAAAGCAATTTTCACAATCTGGACTTATAGCTTTACATCTATAGCGTCCAAATAGAACCATTGCTTGATGTAAAATATGCAACTCTGTTTTAAATTTTTTAGTTAACTCATCTTCTACCTTTGTAGCAGTCGTAGCATTACTTAATCCTAATCTATGAGCTACTCTAAATACATGAGTATCAACTGCCATCACATTTGCTTCCATATACTCTATTCTAACAACATTTGCAGTTTTTTGACCAACTCCTGCTAAAGTCATTAATTCTTTTTGTGTTAAAGGTATCTCTCCATTAAAATCTTCTATAACTTTTTGTGCCATTTTTATTAAATTTTTTGCCTTATTATTGAAAAAAGAACAACTATTTATATATTCTTTTATATCATCTAAAGATGCAGTAGATAAAGAATGAATATCTGGATAGGCTTTAAAAATATTAGGAGTTATAATATTAACTCTTTTATCAGTACATTGAGCGGATAGCATTACACTAACTATAAGTTCATATAGACTATTATAATTTAATTCACTTACACTATTAGGGTAATTAACTAAGAATATATCTTTAATTGCTTCAATTTCTTTTTTTGTAGAACTCTTTACTATTGTCATTATTGTTATCACTTTTTTAGAATAAAATATCTGATAAATGGTTAATAAACGATTTACTAATCAGAGATATAATCATAATCAAATAAACTTATATAAAGGTTCAAAAATATGAAAAAATTGATACAAATATCAGCAATTACTGCAACAATGATGATTAGTGGTTTAGTAGCATCTGATGTTTTAGCTACAGTTGATGGAAAAAATATTACAAAACAAGATGCACAGTCATTTGTAAAAGCTACAGCACCTCAAGCATCTTTTGAACAGTTACCTGCAAATCAACAAAAAATGGTTACAGAAAGATTAGTTGAAAGAGTTTTATTTTTAAAAGCTAGTAAAAAAGATGGTATAGAAAAAAGTGCTGAATTTAAAGAAAATTTAGAAAAACTTCAAGATGAATTACTTGTTAGTTTATGGATGAAAAAACAGATGGAAAATGCACTTGTAAGTGATAGTGAATCAAAAGATTTCTATACAAAAAATCCAGATAAATTTAAAGTTCCAGCAACAGTTCATGCTAGACATATTTTAGTTCCAGATGAAAAAACAGCTAAAGATGTTATTGAAAAATTAAAATCTCTTAAGGGAAATGAGCTTAAAAATAAATTTATAGAGTTAGCAAAAGCTGAATCTAAAGGACCAACTAGTACAAAAGGTGGAGATCTTGGAAGTTTTGCTAAAGGTCAAATGGTACCAGAATTTGATGAAGCAGTATTTAAACTTAAAAAAGGTGAAATTACTTTAGTTCCAGTAAAAACTCAATTTGGTTTCCATATTATTTATCTTGAGAATACACAAGACAGTTCAGTTATTTTATATAAAGATGTAAAAGATAAAATTATTCAATCTTTAAAACAAAAACAATTTCAAGATAAATTAACAGAAGTAGCTAAAGAGCTTAAATCTAAAGCAAAAGTAACTTATACAGAAACAGCAAAAGTTGAAGTTGAAGAGAAGAAAAAGTAGTATGGTAAAAAAAGTAATAATAACTCTAGTTATATCATTAGCAGTAAGCTCTTTGAGCTATGCTGATGAGCTAAAAAATAGTCTTTTATCAAGTGCATCTTCTAGTAATGGTAGTGATATGGTTGATTTAGATAATTTAAATGTTGGTGCAAAACCAAAAGTTGTACAACATAAATCTCGTTCAGGTAAAGCAATTATTGGAACAGTGAATGGTTATAATATAAGAAAAATTAAAGCCGATAAATTTCTGAAGATAGCTACAAAAGGGAAAATAAAAGATTTTGATAGATTACCTAAAAAACAAAGAGAAGAAATTGTAAAAAATTTAGCTGCTACAACTTTAATTGAAGTTCGTTCAAGAAAAGAAGTAACAAAAGCAGAAAAAAATAAATTGGCTGCTCAGTATTGGATGAGTAAAAAATTAAAATCTATTAAAGTTAGCAAAACTGAAGCAAAAAAGTTTTATAACAAAAATAAAAAAGCATTTAAAGATAAAAAAGGTAAACAGTTAACATTTAAAAAGGTTGAAGAGTATATTATTATGACAATAAGACAACAAAAATTCTCTAAAAATCTAATGAAAAAAGCTAAAATAGTTATTAAATAAAAGGAAAATTAATGTCAACAAAAGTTTTAGATGTAGTTAATGCTGGTGTAATTTCTGGTGAGGATTTGGAAAGAGTATTTTCTATTGCAAAATCAGAAGGATATGCTATTCCTGCTGTAAATGTAGTTGGAAGTAACTCTATAAATGCTGTATTAGAATCTGCTAAAGAGGTAAATTCTCCTATAATAGTTCAATTTAGTAATGGTGGTGGAGCTTTTTATGCTGGAAAAGCACTATCTGGTACTGAGTCAGCTGTCTTAGGAACAATCTCTGGTGCAAAACATGTACATATTATGGCTGAAGCTTATGGAGTTCCTGTTATTTTACATACAGACCATGCTGCTAGAAAACTTTTACCTTGGATTGACGGTCTGTTAGATGCAAGTGAAGAGCATTTTGAAAAATATGGAAAACCTCTATTTTCATCTCATATGATTGATTTATCAGAAGAACCAATAGAAGAAAATATTTCTACTTGTAAAGCTTATCTTGAAAGAATGAGTAAAATGGGTATGACACTAGAGATAGAATTAGGTGTTACAGGTGGAGAAGAAGATGGTGTTGATAATACAAATATTGACAACTCTTTACTTTATACTCAACCAGAAGAGGTAGCTTATGCGTATGAGGAGTTAAGTAAAATTAGTCCTAACTTTACAATTGCTGCATCTTTCGGTAATGTTCATGGTGTATATAAATCTGGTAATGTTGTATTAACTCCAAAAATTTTAGATAACTCACAAAAATATATTCAAGATAAATATTCAACGGATGAAAAACCTGTTAATTTTGTCTTCCATGGTGGTTCAGGCTCTGCTTTAGAAGAGATTAGAGAAGCTATCAGTTATGGAGCTATAAAAATGAATATTGATACGGATACTCAATGGGCATATTGGGATGGTGTTAGAGATTATGCAAAAGATAATCATGACTATCTTCAAGGGCAAATTGGTAATCCTGATGGAGATGATAAACCAAACAAAGGTCATTATGACCCAAGAAAATGGTTAAGAGCAGGTGAAGTTGCTATGATTGGTAGATTAAAAAGAGCATTCGAAGATTTAAATTGCGTAGGCAGAAATTAAATTTTAAACAGGAACTAAAATTACCTAGTTCAATAGATGAGTTCTCTTTTAGAGGAGACTCATTCTACATTAAAAGAGATGATACTATTCACTCTAAATTTTCTGGAAATAAAGCTAGAAAATTATACTACTATCTACAAAAAGATTTTCCAAAAATTAAAAAAATCATATCCTATGGTTCAAATCAATCAAATGCTATGTATTCTATGTCAGAACTTGCAAAAATAAAGAATTGGAAATTTGATTATTTTGTCGACCATATACCTACATATTTAAAAGAAAACCCACAGGGAAATTATCTAAGAGCATTAAAAAATGGAATGAATATGTCAATTAAAGATGATAAAAAAATATCTTTAGATGATAATACTTTATTTATAGAAGAGGGGGCTAGAGGTAAAGAAGCAGAGTATGGAATTGAAATATTAGCCAAAGAAATTATTGGATGGAAAGAGAATAATAATATTAAGAATTTAAAAATCTTCTTACCCTCAGGAACAGGTACAACAGCGTTATATCTTCAGAAGCATTTGAAATATAAAGTTTATACAACTCCTTGTGTTGGAGATGAAGAGTATCTAAAAAAACAATTTTCAATGTTGGAAAGAAATACAAAGTATCACCCAATTATCTTAAATACAGAAAAAAAATATCATTTTGGCAAATTGTATAGAGGATTCTATGATATTTATAAAGAATTAAAGAATAATGGTATTGAGTTTGATTTATTATATGACCCAAAAGGATGGATTATAGTCTCATCCTATCCAGATATATTCACAGAAACAACATTATATATACATCAAGGTGGATTAATAGGAAATGAGAGTATGTTAGCTAGATATGAGAGGAAATACAACTAGCTTTCTAATTTTATGACATGCTTATTAATAAGATTTTGATAATATAAATTTGTATTTCCATGAATATGTGTACCATCATTTTTAAAAAAATAATTATTAAAGTTATAGAAATCATTAATATTGATGATTTTTATTTTTTTATTTTTGATATATCTATAAATAGCTGATATCTTAAATATCTTATTTATATCCTCGGGAATAGGTTCAATTACGATTGTAAATTTAATATTTAATATTTTACATAAATTATTCATTTTATCAATATATATTTTTGGTATTTCATAAATTATATCTTTATTCATCTGCATATCATTAATTTCTCTTTTAATATCTTTATTCATAAAATCTTTCTTTTCACATAATGGTTTTTCTATCATCAAAGTAAATTTTTCTTTTTGTTTTCCTCTATAGTATTGTAAAAATTTTAAAGTTTTTAATCTACTTTCTATATATTTATTAAAAGAAAAATGATTTTTAAATAGAGAAGGCTTAATTTTTTGTATCTCTGCTATCTCTTTTTTATCTGTAAAAACTTTTTCAAAATAAGAATATGTATGCTGTGTATTTAAATCTTGATATAAATGATCTGGAATACAGAATAAATATAGTTTTTTGGGTTTTTTATTATTTTTTAAATACCTTTTTAAAATAAAATAATTTCCTGCCATTGAAACAGCATTATTTGATGTTAGTTCAACTATATCACTTGGCATTACCATATTGCCTAAAGCATTTCTTGCCAGACTATCACCTAATAAAATATTTTCAAATTCTTTATTTTTATATTGAGGTATTCTTTTTTTTATCAAATAATCAACTTCGTGCCTATCATAATTATTTACCTGATATATTGTCTCTATAATGATTATATTACTAATTATAAATATTAATAGTGTTAAAAGCCATTTTTTATTTCTCATAATTGTCCTTAAAAATTGAAGTATAAAAATTCAGATTTATTGCCTAAAGAATATATAGAAATAATCAAAATAAAAGATATAAAGAATGCATGAATAGTTGTATAGTTTTTATTTAAATATGATATAGAATTATTAAAAAATATAGTAATTATAAACGCTATAGGTAAAAATACTAGTATAGTTAAGTCTCCGTGAATATTAGATAAAAAATTACTAAATTCTATATTATAATATTGTTGTAAAAATGATAACTTTGAAGTAAAGAAACTTGGAAGATGTATTCCGTTTAATCCAATCATTCCACTTAAAATTCTAATAGCATCATTCCATTCATTTGCTCTAAAAAATACCCAAGCTATATTTATAAAGTTAAAAGTTATAAACCATGCAAATACTTTTGAGATACTAAATCTTAAAACTTTACTCCATACTCTATGTATTATTAATGCAATACCATGTAGAAAGCCCCAAAAAATAAATGTCCAACCAGCTCCATGCCATACTCCTGCTAATATAAAAGTTATTAGTAAATTAGAATAAGTTCTTATATCTCCATACCTATTCCCCCCTAATGGAATATATAAATAATCTTTTAAAAATCTACTAAGTGTAATATGCCATCTTCTCCAAAAATCTTGAATATTTAAAGCCTTGTATGGACTATTAAAGTTTATAGGTAGAATAATATTGAATAAAAGAGCTAATCCAATAGCCATATCTGTATAACCACTAAAATCAAAATATAACTGAAATGTATATGATAAACTAGTAATCCATGATTCTAATAAATCTAATGGTTGAGATGTATTAAATCCATAGTTAGCATATTTAGCAAATGTATCAGCAATAATAACTTTTTTAAATAGTCCAATAGAAAATATAAAAATTCCCATTGATATATTCTTATAATTTATGAATTTATTATTTAACTTAGAAAATTGTGGCATCATTTCCTTATGATGAACTATTGGACCAGCTATTAATTGAGGAAAGAATGTGACAAAAAGTGAATAATTCAAGAAGTCATATTCTTTTGTTTCTTGTTTATAACTATCTATTAAATAAGCTATTTGTTGAAATGTAAAAAATGATATAGCTAGAGGTAGTGCTAAATTTATTAATTCATAATCTAAATGAAATAATATATTTATATTTACTAGAAAAAAATCAAAATATTTAAAATAGAACAGTAATAATAGATTCATTATTATTCCAAAAGATAATATAAATTTATTATTATCCTTTGATAATTTTGAACCAATATAATAATTAAATAACATAGATATTAAAATAAGTGGTAAATATATAATATTCCACCAACTATAAAAAAAGAGTGATGATAAGATCAGCCAACCCTTGGATAAAATTATAAATTTTTTATAATTTAGATAAAAATATATCAAAAAAGATACTGGCAAAAATATAAAAATAAACTCATAGCTATTAAATAACATAATTCTCCTATAAGATAAGTACTGATATTATATATCATAATTATAATAAACTTTATTAAAAGGTCTTTAGTGAATTCAAATTCATAAAGAGTTAGATTTCTTACAGAAGAGAAACCTAAGTTTATTATTTGAGCTGCTTGTTAAAGTTTAAAGGTGGATTAATAGGATATGAGAGGAAATACAGATGTTAATAAATAATATTATAGAAGATAATAAAAATAATAAAAATATAAAAGGTAAAATAATAGTGATATCATATACTATTATGAGATATTTTCGTAAAAGAATGACTAATAGATTCTTATACATACTTTTTGCACCTATAATTATTATATATAAATTTATTACTGATATAGTCTTAGGCTGTGAAATACCAGCTTCAACAAAAATAGGAAGAGGCTTAATTATACATCATGGCAGAGGTACAGTTTTAAATGCTGATGTTGTTATAGGGAATAATGTAACTTTAAAACATAATACAACAATAGGTAATAAAATGGATAAAGATGGCAATAATCTAGGTTCTCCAATAATCGGAGATAATGTTATAATAGCTCCAAACAGTGTAATCATAGGTAATATTAAGATAGGGGATAACTCTATTATTGGTGCTGGTTCAGTTGTAATAAAAGATGTAGCAGTAAATACTATAGTAGCAGGTAATCCTGCAAAAATTATAAGTATGAATATATGATATAATTTTATTATAAGATAAATAGTGATATTATTGATTTATGATAAACTTTATTAAAAAGGTCTTTAGTGAATTTAAATTCAAAAATATATGTAGCTGGTCATAATGGATTAGTTGGTAGTGCAATTGTAGCAAACTTAAAATCGAAGGGCTATAATAATATTATTGGCAGAACCCATAAAGAGTTAGATTTATTAGACAGTTATGCTGTTTCTAAATTCTTCAAAGAAGAAAAGCCAGAATTTGTTATTTTAGCAGCAGCTAAAGTTGGTGGTATTATTGCAAACAATATATATCGTGCAGAATTTATATATGAAAATATTCAAGTTCAAAATAATATTATTCACCAAAGTTATCTTAATGGTGTTGAAAAACTTTTATATTTAGGAAGCACTTGTATATATCCTAAAGAAGCACCTCAGCCTATGAATGAGAATGTATTATTAACTTCTCCATTAGAGTATACAAATGAGCCTTATGCTGTTGCAAAAATTGCAGGAATTAAGATGTGTGAAAGTTATAATTTACAATATGGTACAAATTTTATATCTGTAATGCCTACTAATCTCTATGGACCAAATGATAATTTTGATTTAGTAAAGAGTCATGTACTACCTGCATTAATTAGAAAAATACATTTAGGTAAAGCGTTAGAAGATGATAATTGGGTGGATATTAGAGCTGATTTAAATTCTCTACCTATTGAAGATATAGATGGTAATAGTTCTAAAGAGGATATTATTGCTAAATTAGATAGTTATGGTGTACATTGTTCAAATAATAAGCTTCAGATAGAAATTTGGGGTAGTGGGTTACCACGAAGAGAATTTCTTTGGAGTTTAGATATGGCAGATGCTTGTGTTTTCTTAATGGAGAATAGAGATTTTAAAGATACCTATCCAGAAAATGAAAAAGAGGTTAGAAATACTCATATTAACATAGGTACAGGTATTGATATAAGCATTAAAGAGTTAGCATATACAATAAAGGATACTATTGGATTTAATGGTAAGTTATATTTTAATACAGATAAACCTGATGGAACAATGAAAAAGCTTACAGATGTAACAAAACTAAATAATTTAGGTTGGAAACATACTGTTGAACTTAGTGATGGAATTGAAAAGCTATACAACTGGTATATTAAAAAGAATAATTAATTTATGTTAAAACTTACAGAAGATAAAAAAAGACTCCTATCAAACTTTTTTTCACTTTCTGCGTTGCAAGGAATTAATATGATACTGCCACTTATAACTTTACCATATCTTGTTAGAGTTTTAGGTGTTGAGAATTTTGGATTAATTAATTTTGCATTATCTATTGTTATGTTTTTTACTATCATAGTTAGTTTTGGATTTAGTTTGTCTGCAACCAGAGAACTCTCTATAAATAGAGATAATCATCAAAAAGTTACAGAAATTTTTTCTTCAGTCATTATAATACAAACGATTCTGTTTATTTTATCGTTTTTGATATTATTTTTTCTAATCTTTTTTATAGAAAGTTTTAGCAAAAATGCATTATTATATTATATGACATTTGGTATAGTATTAGGAACGGTTTTATTCCCTACTTGGTTTTTTCAAGGAATGGAAAGAATGAAATATATTACATATATAAATGTTTCATTTAGAGTCATATTTACGGTTTTAATTTTTGTTTTTGTAAAAGATGAAAATGATTATATATTTGTTCCTATTTTAAATTCATTAGGGGCAATTTTGGGAGGAATATACTCTTTATTTCTTATAAATAAATTATTTGATATTAAATTTAAAATTCCAAAATTTGATATATTAAAAAAACAATTTGTAGATAGTTATCATTTCTTTTTATCCAGAGTTGCTAATAATGGTAGTAGATATTATGCTACAGCTATAATAGGAATATATTTTGGAAATATAGCAGTTGGATATTATTCTATGGTTGAAAAGCTTTTTTTTGCTTTTATGAGCTTAGGTGGAGTAGTATCTCAAACAATTTATCCTTATATGAGCAGAACAAAAGATATTAGATTTTTTAAAAAGATTTTTTTATCTATAATACTATTATCTATAATAATATTAATACCAACAATGTATTTCAATAAAGAATTACTATTGTTAGTTTTTAATGTAGAAGATATAATGTTGTCAAAATTATTTATTATTGTATTTAGTGGTTCTATATTTGGAATTATGAGTGCATTAGTTGGTTATCCATTATTAGCTGGATTTGGACATATAAAATACGCAAATAATAGTTTAATTTATGCATCTTTTATATATTTAATAGCTATTAGCATAAGTTCTATATTATTTAATGATATATATATGGTGGCATTCTCTATTGTTATATATGAGTTGTCAGGACTGCTATTTCGGGGATATTACATAAACAGAGAGAAATTACTCTGGAAAAGGAGATAAAATGCAGGGTCTAATGCTCGCAGCAGGAACAGGAAGTAGGTTAGGTAAACATACAAAAGAGAATACAAAATGTATGTTAGAGGTTAATGGAGAAACATTAATTAAACAAGCACTAGAGAATATAAATAGCGTAGGAATAAAAAAACTTATTTTAGTTGTTGGATACAAAAAAGATAATCTAATTTCTCATATTGGAGACAGATATAAAGATGTAGAGATAGAGTATGTAGAAAATCCAATATATGATAAAACAAATAATATATATTCTCTATTTCTCGCAAGGGATAAATTAGCAGAAGACGATACTATTTTATTAGAAAGTGATATTATATTTGATAAAAAAATATTACAAGATTTAGTAGAGGATGAAAGAAAATCTTTAGCAATTGTAGATAAATATGAAGCTTGGATGGATGGAACTTCTGTAACACTAGATGATGAAGATAATATAATAAATTTTTTACCTAAAAAGACCTTTCGATTTCAAGATGTAAATAACTATTATAAAACAGTAAATATATATAAATTTTCAAAAGAATTTAGTAATAAAATATATATTCCATTTTTAGAAGCTTACTCAAAAGCTATGGGAGATAATGAATATTATGAATCTGTTCTTAGAGTTCTAACTATTTTAGATGGACATGAATTGAGAGCAAAGAGATTAAATGGTGAAAAGTGGTATGAGATAGATGATATTCAAGATAAGGCTAATTCAGAAATTATATTTGCACCAAATGCAAAAGAAAAATTAAAACTTATTCAAGCCAGATATGGTGGATATTGGAGATTTCCTGAATTAAAAGACTTTTGCTATTTAGTTAATCCTTACTTTCCAACACAAAAGATGCAAGAAGAGATGAAAGCTTATTTTTATGAACTTATATCTCAATATCCATCAGGACAAGAGACACAAAGGCTTTTAGCTGGAAAAATGTTTGGAATTGAGAGTGAAAATATTATAGTAGGTAATGGTGCATCTGAAATTATTCGAGGATTAGGCGATGTTATAGATGGAACATTTGGATTAGCATTTCCAACATTTAACGAATATCCAGAAAGTTTAGGATACGATCGAATTGTTAAATTTATACCAGAGAACAAAGAGTTTTCTTATGATCTAAATAATATGTTAGAGTTAGCAAAAATATCAGATAATTTACTACTTATAAATCCAGATAATCCTAGTGGAAACTTCATTTCAAAAAATGATTTAATTATTTTAGTATCAAAATTAAAAGATATGAATAAGAATATTATATTAGATGAATCATTTGTAGATTTTTCGACTAATGGCGAAGATGAGAGTATGTTGGAACAAAATATTTTAGATAATTATTCAAATCTTATAATAATAAAAAGTATCTCAAAAAGTTATGGTGTACCTGGTGTTAGACTTGGTATATTAGCTACAAGCAATGAAGAAATTATGAATAAAATAGAGGAAGAATTAACTATTTGGAATATAAATTCTTATGGTGAATTCTTTTTACAGACAATAGGTAAATATAAAAAAGATTATACAAAAGCTTGTGATGTTATTGCAAATGAGAGAGATAGATTCTATAATAGATTAAAAGAGATAGATTATCTTAGCGTTATATATTCTCAAGCAAACTACTTTTTAATAGAGGTAAATAGTAAATTTTCAGCTTTAGAACTTACAGAGATATTATTAGATAGATATGATTTGTATATAAAAGACTTAACAGGGAAAATTGGATTTGAGAACAAAGAATATATCAGAATTGCAGTAAAAGATTTTAATGATAATGAATTTATGATAGAGAAACTAAAAGATATATAATGCAAATTATTAAAACAAATAAAGGAAATATAAATTTTGAACCCTATAAATTTATATTAGGCTCAAAATTTATAGATAAAAAGATAGCACAAGATAATTTATTAGAATTTCAAAAAATAATGGATAGTCATAATATTATTTTTACCTTAGCTTATGGAACACTCCTCGGAGCTATTAGAGAAAATGATTTTATAACCCATGATGAAGACATAGATGTAGCTATCTTAGATGAAGATAGAGACGATTTTTTAAATATTTTAAATATTTTTTTAAACAATAATTTTACAATAGGTCGATATGCAGATGATATTTTAAGCTTAATTCGTAATGGTGAGTATATAGATATATATATATTTAGAAAAAAATTATTTGGATATAGAGAGTTTGGAAATGAAAGGTTAAAAGAGAAATATTTAATAGATATTGTAGATTATAATTTTATGGATAGTAAATTTAAAATTCCTAAGGAATCAGAGAAATATCTTATAAAACATTATGGAGCGAATTGGAGAGTTCCAATAAAAGATGCACATGCATGTAATCCAAATATATATTTAATTATTAAAAACTTTTTGAAGAATAATATAAGACCTATTTTTGATATTATTAGTTTTCTCAAAAAAAGATTTTATGCTAAAAATAAATAGGATTCAAGCTCTTAAAATAATTCTGTTTGGTTCAATGATTAATGCTTTTATATTTAATGCTACAGGTGGTGGAAGTGGAATAATAAGATTAATTAGCATGTTATTTATGAATTTATCTAGTATTCTATTATTAATATTCTTTTTCAAAATAGCTTTTAAAAATTTTGATACAAATACTTATTTTAAAGTGATGTTTTTTTTATTAATTAGTTGGTGTTTTATTACAGTTTTTAGAGCATTGTCTTTAAATCCACAAGCATTTATTACAGTTTTTGGGCACTTTTTAATTGGTTGGGCATGGATGAGTCCATTAGCGGTTGTATTTGGATTTAATATATTTAATTGGATAATGATTTTCGATTTTATATCAACACTATCTTTAATTGGTTCTATATTAACATTAGGCAGTCCATTTTATAGTATGAATTTTATTTTTGGAATATCAAAAGACATGGTATTCTTACCTATTTTATTTATGACATCTATGTATCATAATAAACGAAATAAACGAATAGCATATATAACTCTTTTAGCGTTTATAATAAATTCTATATTTTCTGGGCAAAGAGCAAATTTAGGGCTAATATTAATGATTATATCATTTATGATATTTGAGTTTTATAGACAGAAGGAGGTAGGAATGTATAAAAAAATATCCGTTTTATTTGGAATATTAATATTTATGATGTTGCTACTTTCACAAGTAGATAAAATGATAGAAAAAGTTGAAGGTGATGAAGATGCACAAACAGATACAAGAACATTTTTATTTGTTGAATTATTTGCTGATTTAGAACCTTATCAATTAATTATAGGAAAAGGTGCATCAGGTACATATTATAGTCCATATTTTGAATATACTCGTAGACATGGATTAGGTGGTGATAATCCAAATAGAATGGCCAATGAAGTTGGATATCTCCAAATGATATTGAAAGGTGGAATTATAATGATGGCATTGCATCTCTTAATCTTACTTCCGGCAGCCTATTTAGGTATTTTTGCTTCAAGAAATATTATTACTAGGGCTTGTGGATATTATATTGTAATATATTTATTGCTATGGATGATTAATTCTTATGCAATATATTCTGCTGAATTTCTATTATTATGGATGGCAGCAGGAACTATTGTATCTACTAAAAATAGAAAATTAAAAAACAGTGATCTTTTAATAAAAATAAAAAAAGGATATGAATTTGAAAAGAGATAATATATTAGTAAGCATTATTACAGTTGTATATAATGGTGAAAAGTATTTACAGCAGACTATAAATAGTATAAAAGAACAAAGTTATCAAAATATTGAATATATAATTATAGATGGTGGCTCAACAGATAAAACTATAGATATTATTAAAGATAATAGAGATATAATTAATTATTGGATTAGTGAAGAAGATAAAGGTCTCTATGATGCTATGAATAAAGGTATTAAGTTAGCCAAAGGTAAATTAATCGGTATGGTTAATAGTGATGATTGGTATGAATTTAATACGATAGAAATGGTTGTTAAAGCATATCAAGAAAATCCCAATAAATCTATATTCCATGGAGATAGATATGATATTTTAGAGAGTAAAGAGAGAAGAAGA
Source organism: Campylobacteraceae bacterium (assembly GCA_027063105.1). Lineage (GTDB taxonomy): Bacteria > Campylobacterota > Campylobacteria > Campylobacterales > Sulfurovaceae > SZUA-451. The sequence continues at coordinate 34,291 of JAMOSL010000028.1, read as the reverse complement.
TTTAATTACAATCCTTCTATATTAAAGTTTAAATATTACTCTATGACATTTAGCCATCCAACCATGTTTATTTCAGATGAAGAGTATAAAGAGCATATATATAATATTAATTTGGCATCTCATGCAGATTATCAATTTGTACTTAAATCTTTATTAAAGGATAAAAATAAATTTTATTATATAAATAAACCTCTAACTAATTTTAGGCTAGGTGGAATTAGTGGAAATATGCCTTTCTTTAAGAGGTTAAGAGAGGGATATATAGCTAGAAAATATGCAGGATTATCTACCATTGAAAATATATTTTCTTATATTTTTAGATTGATAGTTTTTACCATAGTTAAAATAAAGATTAAATAGTGATAGATATTAATTTTTTTACCTCATCAAATAGATATGTATCTATTCCAACAAAAAATAATCCCAAATTACTTTTAGCTATTGATAATAATCAAATAGCAAGTAACTCTTTTAATCTATATAATCCTTTTTCTAAGAATGGTAAATTTTTTAAATTTTTTTTAAATTTTTTATTTAGTAAACTCAATATATTTAGTAGAGTTTTATATAAAACAAATTTATATGAGAAATCTAAGTTTATAAACTTTTTAGAAAAAAAATTAAATCAAAATTTAATATCATCAATCTATTTGGCAACAGATAGAGATAAAGTTGTACTTCAACTTCAAGATAAGAAGTATAGAGTTATTGCTTACTTAAAATATCCTATTACTAATACAGGTATAGAGCATATCAAAAATGAAAAGAATGCTATGGATATTTTATCTAAAGAGTATCTTTTATATTCAACTTTTAACGAAATACCATTTATAATTTTAAAACCTTTAAATGGTATTATTGATAATATATCAAGCTCAAAATTAAAGAATATATTATCTGATTTTAGTAGAGGTAGAAATAGCAAATACTCATTATCTGAACATCCTAGAATTAATAGTATATTAGGAAGTTTAAAAGAAGATATTAATTTAAAAGAATATCTTGATGTTACTAATTCTATTATAAATATATCAAGACAGAAGTATAATCTAGTATATGAACATGGTGACTTTACACCTTGGAATATCATAAAAAATAAAGAAGAATATACAATATTTGATTTTGAGTATTTTATAGAAGATGGAATTGAATATTTTGATTTAATAAAATATCATTATATGGTTGGTAAATTATTAAATAAATTAGATAATGTTGATTTAATTGATTATATATTATCACAAATTGATAATAATATACTAAATATACTACAACTATTTTTAATTAAAGAGATTATATTAAAAAGTATAAATAATAGTAGTTATCTGTTTGAAAAAAAATTATTACATATATTAGGAACAAAATATGCAAAAAATTAAATTATTATCCATTCTTCATCGCTCACCACCAGCTCATGGAGCATCTAAAGTTGGAGATTTTATATCATCTAGTCAAAATATAAATGAAGAATTCGACTGTTATTATATAACTATTAAATCATCTGATACTATAAGTGATATTGGTAAAATTAGTATTAAAAAGATATATTTGGTTATAGAGCTATATATTAAAATTCTATGGGCTTTAATATCTTTTCGTCCTAATAAAATATATTTTACAGCATCTATTAGTGGTGTTGCATTTTATAGAGATTTAGTTGTATCATCATTATGGAAAATCTATAGATTATTTAAAAATGTAAATATATATTACCATTATCATACAAAAGGAATTAATAATTTTGTATCATCTTCAGAAAGAAATCTAAAACTCACCTCTTTTTTTATAAAAAATGTTAATTTAATACTTCTTAGCCCAATATTATTTTCTGATTTCAATAAGATTAAATCTTTTGATAAAGTATATTATCTTCCAAATGGTGTAGAAAATATTCTAAATAATATAGAATTTGTTAAAAAAGATAGAGTTGATATACTATATTTATCAAATATGATAAAGTCTAAGGGCTATTTTTCTGTTTTAGAATTAGCAAATAAAACTAAAGATAGAGGGATATATTATCATTTTGCTGGTGGTTGGCAAGATGATGATGATAAGGAGGAATTTTTTAGATATTTAGAAGAAAATGATTTATCTAAAAAAGTAGTTTTTTATGGTTTTATAAATGGAAAAGAGAAGAGTGATTTATTTAAAAAAAGTGATATATTTATGTTTCCAACAAGATATAAAAATGAAGCTTTTCCATTAACTATTTTAGAAGCTTTATCTTATGGAATACCTATCATATCTACAGATGAAGGTTCAATTCCATATATTTTAGATAACAAAAGTGGAATTATTTTAAATAATTTGGATAATCTGGAAAATGCTTTGAATCAAGCTGTTAATACTTTATTAAATAGAGAAACTTCTATATATTGTAGAGATAGATATTTAAATCATTTTACACTAAGAAAATTTGAAAAGAATTTTCTTAACATATTTAAAGAGAGTCATAATGTATAAAAATATAGATATTATGGGATATTCAGTTTTTACTGATAACCTATCAAGTATAAAATTAAATGATAAAAAGCAGATTATTAATACCATTAATCCACACTCTTTTGTGGTGGCTAAAGATGATGAGGTTTTTTATAAAGCTTTGAATAATTCTGATACTTTACTACCTGATGGAAGTGGAATTATCCTAGCATCTAAAATATTAAAAAATAAAAAAATAAAAAAGATAGCTGGTGCTAATTTACATCAACATTTATTAGAATTATTAAATAATATTAATGGTAAAGTATTTTATATGGGTGCATCTCAAGATACATTGAATATTATAAAACAAAAAATATTTAAAGAATATCCAAATATAAGAATAGATAGTTACTCTCCTCCATTTAAAGATACTTTTTCAGAAAATGAAAATAGTGAGATTATAGAACGAATTAATAGATTTACTCCTGATGTTCTTTTTATTGGAATGACTGCACCTAAACAGGAGAAATGGTTATATAAGAATAGAGATAAATTAAATTTCAAAATTGCCTCATCTATAGGTGCTGTATTTGATTTTTATGCTAATAAAATTGTGAGGCCATCTAATTTTTGGATTAATATGCACTTAGAGTGGCTACCTAGATTTTTCAAAGAGCCTAGAAGATTATGGAGACGAAACTTCATATCTACACCACTTTTTCTACTTGAAATACTAAAGTATTCAGTTAAAATGAAGTAAGTTTTACTATAATGTTTGACTATTTTAATTTACCATACATAAAAAAGGAGACGATTTGCCAACTATAAATCAGTTAATTCGTAAAGAACGAAAAAGAGTGATTAAAAAATCAAAATCACCAGCTTTAGTAAGCTGTCCACAAAGAAGAGGAGTATGTACACGAGTATATACAACTACACCTAAAAAACCTAACTCAGCTTTAAGAAAAGTAGCTAAAGTTAGATTGACTAGTGGATTTGAAGTAATTTCATATATTGGTGGTGAAGGTCATAACCTTCAAGAACACTCAATCGTTCTAGTAAGAGGCGGAAGAGTAAAAGATTTACCTGGTGTTAAGTATCACATAGTTCGTGGTGCATTAGATACTTCAGGTGTTGCAAACAGAAGAGTTGCTCGTTCTAAATATGGTACTAAAAAACCTAAATAATTATTAGAACTAGTAGAGTCGAGAGTAGGCAGGTATTATCATTAATCCTTAGGGGATAATACTTGAGTAAATCAAACATTTTAGATTATAAAAGATTGAAGGAATATCAATGAGAAGAAGAAGAGCCCCAGAGAGACCAGTTCTCCCAGATCCAGTTTATGGTTCAACAGTTTTAACAAAGTTTATCAATGCAGTAATGCTAGATGGTAAAAAGAGTACAGCACAAAAAGTTATGTATGGTGCATTAGAGAGAATTGAAGAAAAGTCTGGTGAAAAAGGTATTGAAATCTTTAACCAAGCTATGGAAAACGTTAAGCCAGTTATGGAAGTTAAAAGCCGTAGAGTTGGTGGTGCAACTTATCAAGTGCCAATAGAAGTAAGACCTGTTAGACAACAATCATTAGGTATTAGATGGATTGTTGACGCAGCTAGAAAAAGAAATGAAAGAACTATGATGGAGAAACTATCAAATGAATTGATGGATGCTGCAACAGAAAAAGGTTCTGCTTTCAAAAAGAAAGAAGATACTTACAGAATGGCAGAAGCGAATAAAGCATTTGCTCATTACAGATGGTAAGGAATTAAGTTATGGGAAGAAGTCACAATCTTGATAAAGTAAGAAATATTGGTATCGCAGCTCACATTGATGCAGGTAAAACAACTACAACTGAAAGAATTTTATTCTATACAGGTGTATCTCATAAAATTGGTGAAGTACATGATGGTGCTGCAACAATGGACTGGATGGAACAAGAGCAAGAGAGAGGTATTACTATTACTTCTGCTGCAACTACTTGTGAGTGGGAAGGTCACCAGATTAATATTATTGATACTCCTGGGCATGTTGACTTTACTATCGAAGTTGAGCGATCTATGAGAGTTCTTGATGGTGCTGTTGCAGTATTTTGTTCAGTTGGTGGGGTTCAACCACAATCTGAGACTGTTTGGAGACAAGCAAACAAATACCGTGTTCCAAGAATGGTATTTGTTAATAAAATGGACCGAACTGGTGCAGATTTCTTTGAAGTTGAAAGACAAATCAATGAAAGACTAAAATCAAATGCTGTTCCTATTCAAATCCCTATTGGTGCTGAAGAGAACTTCAAAGGTATTATTAACCTTGTGACAATGAAAGCAACTATCTGGAATGATGATCAATCATTGATGGGTCAAGAGTTTGAAGAGACTGCTATTCCTGAAGATTTGGTAGAACTCGCTGAAGAGTATAGAGAAAAGCTTATAGAAGCAGTCTCTGAGACTAGTGATGAGTTGATGGAAAAATTCATGGAGGGCGAAGCCCTTAGCGAAGATGAAATCAAAGCTGGTATCAAGGCTGCAACTTTAGCTATCTCTATGATTCCTATGACTTGTGGTACTGCCTTTAAAAATAAAGGTGTTCAGACTCTTCTTGATGCTGTTGTTGATTACCTCCCTGCTCCAACTGAGGTTGAAGAGATTAGAGGTGAGTATGAAGATGGTACAGAGGTTATTGTAGAGTCTACTGATGATGGTGAGTTTGCTGCACTTGGATTTAAGATTATGACTGATCCTTTCGTTGGTCAGTTAACATTTATTCGTGTATACCGTGGCGTACTTCATTCTGGCTCTTATGTATATAACACAACTAAAGGTAAAAAAGAGCGTATCGGACGACTTCTTAAGATGCACGCCATTAAAAGAGAAGAAGTTGATGCTATCTATGCAGGTGAGATTGGTGCAGTTGTTGGTCTTAAAAGTACACTTACAGGTGATACACTTGCAGGTGAAAAAGATAGAGTTATTCTTGAAAGAATGGAGTTTCCAGATCCAGTTATCTCTGTTGCTGTTGAACCAAAAACAAAAGCTGACCAAGAGAAAATGGGTATTGCATTAGGTAAACTAGCTCAAGAAGATCCATCATTTAGAGTAGCTACAGATGAAGAATCTGGTCAAACTATTATCTCTGGAATGGGTGAACTTCACCTTGAAATTCTTGTTGATAGAATGATGAGAGAATTTAAAGTTGAAGCTGATATTGGTGCACCTCAAGTTGCCTATAGAGAGACTATTAGAGAATCTGTTAAGAAAGAATATAAATATGCTAAACAGTCTGGTGGTAGAGGTCAGTTTGGACATGTATATCTTAAAATTGAACCTCAAAAAGCAGGTGATGGTTACGAATTTGTTGACTCTATTAAAGGTGGTGTAATTCCAAAAGAATTTATTCCTGCAGTTAATAAAGGTATTTCAGAAGCAATGGGTAGAGGTATCCAAGCTGGTTATCCTATTGAAGATATTAAAGTAACTCTTTATGATGGTTCATATCATGATGTAGATTCATCTGAAATGGCATTTAAACTTGCTGGTTCAATGGGTTTTAGAGATGGTTGTAGAGAAGCTAAACCAGTTATTCTTGAACCAAGAATGAAGGTTGAAGTTGAAGTACCTGAAGATTATATGGGTGATGTTATTGGTGACATCTCTAAAAGAAGAGGTCAAGTAAGTGGAATGGGTGATAGATCTGGTAACAAGATTATAGACGCATTTGTTCCATTATCAGAAATGTTCGGATATTCTACAGACCTAAGAAGTATGACTCAAGGTCGTGCTACTTATGCTATGGAATTTGACCATTATGATGAAGTTCCTCAAAATGTTGCAAAAGAAATTATTGCAAAGAGAAACGGTTAATAATTTAAAAGAGGTTAGAAGATTACTCTTCTAACCTTTCTCCTCTTTTTCTAGCTACTATATCTAAAGGTACACCTTCAAAATCAAATCTACTTCTTATAAAATTAGATAAATATCGTTTATAACTAAAATGTACTCCATCAGGTCTATTACTAATTAAAGCAATTTTAGGTGGTTTCGTTTCATATTGTGTTGCAAATTTAATTTTTACATAAGCTCCATTATAAGATGGTAGATGATGTCTATTTATCGCTTCTCTTAATACATCATTTAGTTTAGATGTTGAAATTCGTTGCTTGTATCTCTCAAATATAGCCGTAATTTGATCTAATATTTTATGTACTCTCATTCCCGTTTTTGCTGATATTGTAATTAATGGTGCATAGTGCAAAAATTTTAATTCATCTCGAATATCATTAACTGCATCTTCATAATTTTTATCTTCTCGAATATCCCATTTATTAATTACTATTAAACAAGCTAAACGGTGTTTATCAATAAGTCCTGCAACCCTCTCATCTAGTTCTGTGACACCAACTGTTGCATCAATCATTAATAATACAAGGTTAGCTTTCTCCAAAATAGCTGTTGTTCTTCCTAATGCATATTTTTCTATGCCAACTATTTTACTTCTCCTTCTAATCCCTGCTGTATCTATAAATGTAATATTATAATTATTATGTTCTATCATTTCATCAATAGGGTCAATGGTTGTACCAGCTACATCACTAACTACTGAGCGTTCTTCACCTAAAAGAGAATTAAGAAGGGAACTTTTACCAGTATTTACTCTTCCAATAATAGCTACTCTAATATCATTGTCTATCTCTTCATCTTGTGTATTAATATCTATTAGACTTTCTTCAAAATTATGAATATCTTTCGATTGAGAAATCTCTTGCTCTACAACAACTCTTTTTGGAATATACTCCTCAAGCCACTCATAAACATCATTAAAGTACCTATTATGACTAACTGACATAGGAAATGTTCTATCTGCTCCAAACTCTAAAAAATCCCAATAGTTTTCTTCTTCTTTATCATTATCTATTTTGTTAACAACTAATGCTAATGGAATATTAAGCTCTTGAAGACGGTAAAAAAGTTCTTTATCTTCATCAGCTGGTATACTTTTTCCATCTACCATATATATAATAACATCTGCATTTGCTCCAGCTCTTAAAGAAAGCTCTGCTACTTTACTGAATAGTTCAGAACTATAATCAATACCACCTGTATCAAGAACCTCAAAATCTCTATCTCCAGAAATTGTTACAATTCGTTTTTTTACATCTCTAGTAGTTCCAGATACATCTGATGTAATCGCATCTCGAACTCTTGCCAAACGGTTAAATAGGGAACTCTTCCCGACATTAGGACGACCTAATATAGCTACTTTTTTTATCATATTTTATCTTTTTTATTTAATAATGCTATTATATCGTAAAAGCAATTTTAAAAGGATTTGTATGAAAGTTACACTTTTACACTATACACCATTAGAAGTATGTTCTCATGCTATTAGGACTTGTTGGAGTAGTTTTGATAAGAGTGATAGTGGTGGTGAGAAAGATAAAGAACTAATTGATAGAGTTGGAAATAAGTTTAAACATGCCTCAACTTTAGAACACTTATCCTATAATTTTTACATTACAGGAGTAAGCCGTGCATTACTTCAAGAACTTGCCAGACATAGAATTGCAAGTCCTAGTGTAAAATCAACTAGATATACACTTAAAGAATTAAAAAATATAGAGTCTTTCAAAGAAGATGATTATCATGGAGCTAGTAAATTCATAGTTTTAACGAATAATAAGTTAGTTGATACAGCTTCTATTCAAGCACTTAATAACCTACAAGATATTTTAAAAAAAGGTGTTAGCAATGATATAGCTAAATTTTGTCTACCAGAAAGTTATAGAACGGAGTTAACTTGGACGATTAATGCGAGAAGTCTCCAAAACTTTATTACACTTAGAAGTAGTAAAAGTGCATTATGGGAAATTAGAGATTTAGCTAATGAACTATATAATATTTTACCAAATGAGCATAAATATCTATTTAAAGAGTGTTTATTAACCCATTGTTAATTATTTGTTAATAAATTTTAAAAAACCCTTGACATTTATAAATAGAATATGATATAATTCATTTATATTAAATAAGAAAAAAGAAATTTTTAAAAGGATTTAAAATGAAAAAAATTGTATTATCATTAACAACTATATTAGCAATGAGTTCGTTCACTTTTGCAGGTGGAGATATTGTTCCAATAGAAGAGCCTATAGTAGAAGTTCCTGCAATGATGGAAGAAGAAGTAATAGTAAATGAAGCTGGTTTTTATCTAGGATTAGGTTATGGAGCATTAGGTTTTGAAAGAACTATAACAGCAGAAAATCATATAACTAATGTTCAATATGAATATAATTCTAATTTAGATTTGGACTATGATACAGTAATGTTTCAAATTGGTTATAAAATAAATGAATATTTAGCAGTTGAATATAGATATTGGAAAGGTATGGGAGATGAAGATGTTCCTGCACTTGATAAAAATTTGGGTGGACAAGGTTCAGCAGATTTAAGCGCTTATGGTATTTATGCCAAACCATCTTATTCAATATCTGATACATTTAATTTATATGCACTTTTAGGTTATTCTATAGCTACATATGATGTAAATTATGGTGCTATTTCAGGTACAACAGATAAAGATGGTTTCTCTTGGGGTTTAGGTGCAGGATTTGCATTTAACCAAAATGTATCTGTATCTCTTGATTATGTAGTTATTGCTGATGCTTCTTATGATAGTCTTCTAGGTGTTAATGGCACAGAGTATGCTATAGAAAATGATTCTTCAGTTGATACTGTAACTGTGGCTGTAAGTTATAAATTCTAATCAACTAAATTATATAGATTATTAAGCTTTCAACGGTTTAATAATCTCTTTCTTCACCTCTTCAAAAAAATATAAATTAATTTTAGAACTTATTATAAATGGAAACTATTATGGCAAAGAAACCAAGATTCAGAGATATTAAAAAAGGCAATATATCCGATAAAACAAAGAATAATTATTCAATAAAATTATCTATAAATTATGCTCCTATAGGATTAAAAATAAAAGCTTTTATTACAGATTTATTTATGCTTTTAATGCCACTGATGTATATTGTTACATATTTAATTATAGGTTCTCTGCAAGAGTTTCAAGAACATAAAATAGAGGGTTGGCTATATATTTTAATACCTAACTTTATAATTATATTTTTATTTTTTTGGAGAAGTGGGCAAACTCCTGGATGTAGAGCTTATGCAATAAAATTAGTTGATAGTAAAACACTCCAAAAACCTCATCCTTTAGCAATAATACTTAGATACTATTTTGAAATATTATCCATAATATCTATTTTCGGATTATTTATGGCATTTTTTAGAGATGATAGAAAATCTCTCCATGATTTATTATCAGGAACAGTTCTTATTAAGACGAATCAAGATAAAACTTTAGAACAATAAATATGCAATCAAAAATCTTAATAGAGATACCCTTAGCTCTCTATTATCTATTTTATTTCTCTTTAGTTGCTGTATATATTATTTTTATGCCAAAATTACTACTAGACTTTAATTATAATAATGTTGAAGTTGGAATAATATATGCATCTGCACCATTCATGCGTTTTATAATACCATTTGTATTTCGTAGATTTATAACTCTTGACCATAAAATATTTGTAATATCTCTATTTTTATCTTTACTATCAACTATTATATTCTTAGGAACAATAGATAATTTTTGGCTATATTTATTAGCAAATTTACTATTTGGGGCAAGTATGGGAATATCTCTTCCTTATGTAGAAACTATATCTCTGCATACTCTATCTAAAAGCCGATATGGAAAAATTAGATTATATGGCTCTATCGGATTTATGTTAACAGCTTTATGGCTAGGACAAGTTCTTACTTCAGCATATGAAGCTCTATATTACTTAATCTCATTTACGCTATTAACAGCGATTTTTGGAACAATGATTATATATTATGACCAAGATACAAAAATGGAAACAACAGATCATCAAGAACCTTTTTCTATTATAAAATATCCTTGGTTTTGGATTAGCATATTTTTCATGCAAGTTAGTTTTGGTGGATTTTATAATTTTTTTACAATATATGAAACAAGCCATGGAATATCTTTAGAGATGACTAGTTGGATGTGGAGTTTTGGGGTTGTATGCGAAATTATAATGTTATATTTTCAAGGTTCTCTGCTCCAAAGAAATCTGTTAACCATAATACAATTTGCTATTATTATGACGGTTATTAGATGGTTGATACTATATTTATATCCAAATTCTATAACTATGATTTTTATATCACAATCTCTTCATGCTATAACTTTTGCACTATATCATACAGCATCAATATCTTATGTATTTTCTCTCTATACTCAAAAAAAACTAGCTCAACAATTCTTTTTAGGAATAGCATTTGGATTAGGTGGTTCAGTAGGGGCATTATTGGCAGGAAAAATATATGGAGAGAGTATGTTCTTGATAGAGGCACTGATAGCTATATTATCTTTAATAGCTATATCTAGACATAGTTCAAAACAAATATGATATTACTCTAATTATCTATTCTCATTCTTTTTTGGCTATAATAAATATCTTAAGCTAAGGAGTATTTTTTGATAGAAACAAAACTTTATATAATGTCATTTTTATCTTTTTTATTTTCAATTATTTTTATAAAAATAATTATAAGTTATGCCAAATATTTTAACCTTATAGATATACCAAATGAAAGAAGTTCTCATATAAAGATAACACCGAGAGGGGCTGGTATAGGAATTTTTTTAAGTGTCTTTACCATTGCTCCATTTTTTTATATATCTATTTTTCAATCATATTTATGGGCATTCAGTGCTATATTAGGTGTATTTTTCATAGGTATTTGGGATGATATTAACGAAGTTTCTCCAAAGATAAAACTTTTTGTTATAACAAGTGCTACTGCACTATTATCATTAAATGATATTAGAATTGACATATTAGGAATATATTTAGGTGAGACTTTAAGCTTAGGATATTTTGCATTTCCATTTACTCTAATTGCTGTTGTAAGTTTCACGAATGCTTTCAATCTTATAGATGGATTAGATGGGTTAAGTGGTGGAATAGCATTAATAATAATATCATCGTTAGCATATATTGGATACTCAAATAATGATAATTTTATCTTTATACTTAGTATATCAACAATTTTTGCATTATTTGGATTTTTAATATTAAATTGGAATCCAGCATCTATTTTTATGGGAGATAGTGGGAGTTTAATGCTTGGTTTTATAATATCTATGCTAAGTATAAAAGCAATAACACATATTCATCCTATTAGTATATTTTATCTATCTGCTTTACCAATATTAGATACTATTATTGTATTTATTAGGCGTATAAGTCATGGTCAATCTCCATTTAAAGCTGATAAAAGTCATATTCATCATATTTTATTAAATATATTTAACAATAATATAAAAATTACAGTGATAGTCCTATATCTTATTCAAATATTTTTTACATTACTAGGAATATTTATTTTTAGTAATATAGAAGATGGATTTTGGGGATTAATTATATTTATATTTATTATATTAATTTTTTATCAAATCTTTACAAAACTCTATAAAGATCAATTATTAAATATTGAGGAGTAACTAAGATTATAGTATAATTTCTAAATGATAGAAAATAACTCAATAGAAATATTAAAAAGTACAGTTGATATTATAGATGTAATTGGTAACTATATTGAACTAAAAAAAGCTGGAGCAAATTTTAAAGCAAATTGCCCATTTCATGGAGAGAAAACTCCTAGCTTTGTAGTAAGTCCTTCTAAGCAAATATATCACTGCTTTGGTTGTGGTGTTGGTGGCGATGCTATTAAATTTGTAATGGAAATAGAGAAGCTTAGTTATCCAGAAGCTATAGAAAAGGTCGCATCTACTTATAATTTTACTCTGCAATATACAAAAGGAAGTAGTGATTATAGTGAATCTAAACGAGTTTTAGAAAGTGTTCAAAAATGGTATGTAAAGAATTTGGATTTAAATAAAGAGGCAAAAGAGTATTTATATAATAGAGGAATAACAAACAGTTCTATTGAAAAATTTGAGATTGGATATGTTGGAAAAGGTCAAAATGTCTTAAACTTTTTATCATCAAATCTTTTTCCATTTCCAAAAGCCGAAGAGTCTGGAGTTATTGCAAAAGGTGAAAGAGGCGAATTTTATGCAAGGCTTGTTGAGAGAGTTATATTTCCTATATATTCATCTAATGGTTCGATAGTTGGATTTGGTGGAAGAACTCTAGGTAATCATCCAGCTAAATATATAAATTCACCTCAAACAAAACTATTTAACAAATCAAGATTATTATATGGCTATCATAAAGCAAAAGAATCTATTTATAAAAATAAAAAGCTAATTGTTTGCGAAGGCTATTTAGATGTCATTAGTTTTCATCAAGCAGGATTTACAGAGGCTGTAGCAACTCTAGGAACAGCACTAACTGCTGAACATTTACCTCTGTTAAGAAAAGGTTCACCATATATCATACTAGCATATGATGGTGATAAAGCAGGTATTGGGGCTGGATTAAAAGCATCTAAAATGCTTACAATCTCTGGATTTGATGGAGGTATTGTTTTATTCCCAGATGGTCAAGATCCAGCAGATATGATTTCACAAGGGAAGAGTGATATTGTTGCTAAACTTTTAAGAGAGGCCATACCATTAATTCCATTCATATTAGAGGCAACGACAAAAAAATATGATCTTTATAATCCAAGAGATAAAGAGGAAGCATTTAAAGAGATAAAGGGGTATCTATTTTCACTTAGCCCTATTATGCAAGATTTTTATATTCCAATGGCATCAACATATTTAGGAGTTTCCCCTATCCTATTCGGGAAGTCAGTAGATATTTCAAAAGTTCAAAAAAGTTTTTCTAATAATATAGATAAAATTGAATTACAGAATATTTTAAAAACTATTTTGGATAAACCAGCATTGGCTGATAATGTTTTAAATGTAATTGATAAAAGCTTTTTTGGAGATTATCAAAATATATTTGATTTAATTATAAAAAAGGAATATAAAGACCCTATTCTTATGGGTCTAATCATTGATGAAAATATTAAAATAATGGATGAAATGGGTTTAAATAAAAGTCTTTTATGGATTTTGCAAAGATACTATTCAAAAGTTTTAAAAGATATAGCAAGTAATAATATGATAGATTTCAATAAAAAAAGTTTTCTAATTCGTAAAATAAGAAATGATATAATTCCAAGACTCAAAAGAGGTGAATTAGTTACCTTTGAGAAACTCATTTAATATCCAATCATGAGAATATATAGCATTGATTGTGCTTTTATTGCCTTTTTATGCTAATTTCTTGTTTCACATTGTTACACTAAAAAAAGTAATGATTTGATAATAATATACTATCAACACTTTAACCTCTTTTTTGTTATGATTAAGCAAAATTCTCTGAGATTATTCTCGTTATAGGAAAGGGGTTATAATGACTCATGTGGTAACAGAACATCCATATTTTGGTGTTTTTATTCTATTTGCAATGACAGCTATTGCTTTCCCTGCAACTTTAGCATTAGCTAGAATTGTAAGTCGGAAATTGGCAAGGCTTGATACGCAGAAGCTAAAATTATCAATTTATGAATGTGGGCCTGAGGTAACAAAACAACCAAATGTTATTTCAATTCAGTTTTATTTGATTGCTCTACTTTTTATTCTTTTTGATGTAGAGATTATATTTATGTTTCCATGGGCAATAGATTTTAAATTGCTTGGTTGGTTCGGTTTTGCAGAGATGATTCTGTTTATATTACTTTTGACGATAGGTTTCGTCTATGCATGGAAAAAAGGAGCACTTGAATGGCACAACATCAAGTAAATTATGCCAGTTCAGCTGGATTACCAATAGCGTTAACTTCGGTTGATAAACTTGTAAACTGGGGACGAAGTAACTCTTTGTGGCCCTTAACTTATGGTTTGGCTTGTTGTGCTATTGAAATGATGGCATCAGGTGCTAGTAGATATGACTTTGACAGAATGGGTACTATTTTTAGAGCCTCTCCTAGACAAGCTGATGTTATGATATTGGCTGGAACTTTATCTAAGAAACATGCTGAATTTGCTAGAAGACTATATGACCAAATGAGTGAACCTAAATGGGTTATATCTATGGGAAGTTGTGCAAATACAGGTGGTATGTTTAATACTTATGCAACAGTTCAAGGTGTTGACAGAATTGTTCCAGTTGATATATATCTTCCAGGCTGTGCACCTCGTCCAGAAACCCTTCAATATGCAATGATGATGCTTCAAAAGAAAATTAGAAGAGAGTCAGCAGATATGAAAAAAAATGTTAAGCAGAGGATAGTTTAATATGAGAAAATATGTACCAAAAGATGATGTTCAAAAAAAGTCTTATTATACAGATAGATTTTGGGTAGCTCCACGAGTTCCAAAAGAAATGGTTGAAGAGGGTTCACACTTTGATAGCGTTGTAAAAACTCTGTCAGATGTTATTGAACTTAAAGAATTTGCTATAGAGCTTGGACAATTAAGAATAGTTATTAATTCGACAGATAACTTTAAAGCATTAGAGACTCTTAAAAATGAGTCTGGATATACAATGTTAAGCGAAATGAGTGCAGTTGATTATTTAGCAAAAGATAAAGAATTTGAAGTTTTTTATCAAATGTTAAATCTTAATGAGGCAAAAAGAGTTAGAATTGTCTGTCGTATTCAACCAGAAGAAGCTGTTAAATCAGTTGTTAGTCTTTTCAAAAGTGCGAACTTTGCAGAGAGAGAAATGTTTGATATGTTTGGCATAAAAGCAAATAATCATCCTTTCTTAAAAAGAATTCTTATGCCAGATGATTGGGAAGGTCACCCTCTACTTAAGACATATCCACTCCAAGGAGATGAGTTTGCTTCATGGTATGAGGTTGATAAAATATTTGGAAAAGAATATAGAGATGTTATTGGTCCAGAGAATAGAGACCCATCTAATGTAGACAGATATGATGGTCAAAGGTTCTCAAGAGTCGGATACGAAGTTCCATTTGGTTCAGAAATCAATAAAGATAAAGAAGAAGAAAATCCAATAGCTTATAGTAAAACATTTATGGTTGACTATACAACAGGTACAAAAACTTTAAGTAAAAGAAAGTAGGGAGAGAATATGCAAGTAACCAATAAATTAACCCCATTCTTTGAAAACCTAAACTTTGAAAGAGATGACAATACTATGGTTATCAACTTTGGTCCTCAACATCCATCAGCTCATGGTCAGCTTAGATTGGTGTTGGAACTAGAGGGTGAATTAGTTAAAAAAGCCTATCCTGATATTGGGTATCTACATCGTGGTATCGAAAAGATGGCCGAAAATATGACATATAATGAATTTCTACCAACAACTGATAGATTAGATTATATAGCTTCAACTTCAAATAATTATGCTTATGCCCTAAGTGTAGAGAGATTATTAGGTCTTGAAGTTCCTAGAAGAGCTCAAGTTATTAGAACTATGCTTCTTGAATTAAACCGTATTATTTCACATTTATTCTTTGTTGCAACTCATGCACTTGATGTCGGAGCGATGAGTGTATTCTTATATGCTTTCCGTGAAAGAGAATTCGCAATGGATTTAATGGAAGATTATTGTGGAGCTAGATTAACTCACTCTGCTGTTAGAATAGGTGGTGTTCCATTAGATTTACCAAATAGATGGCTAACAGATTTATCTAAATTCTGTACAAAAATAAATCATGAGATAGAACATACTTATGAAGCACTTTTAACAGAAAACAGAATTTGGAAAATGCGTTTAGAAGATGTTGGTGTTATTAGTGCTGAAGATGCTCAATCTTGGGGCTGTACAGGGGTGATGTTAAGAGGTAGTGGAGTTAAATATGATATTCGTAAAGAAGAACCTTATGAGTTATATGGAGAACTAGATTTTGATATTCCTGTATCTGATAAATGTGATAGTTATGGACGATATTCTTTATATATGGAAGAGATGAGACAATCTGTTAGAATTCTTAGACAACTTATTCCAATGCATAGTAAAACAGAACCTAAACTAATGGCACACTCTCCACAATATATATCTGCACCAAAAGAGGAAATTATGACACAGAATTATGCCTTAATGCAACATTTTGTGCTTGTAACACAAGGTATGAGACCACCAGTTGGAGAGGTATATGCACCAACAGAATCTCCAAAAGGTGAATTAGGTTTCTATATTAAATCAGAAGGAGAGCCTTACGCATATAGATTAAAATGTAGAGCTCCTAGCTTCTTCCACACAGGACTACTTCAAGAAATTTTAGTAGGAACATATATAGCTGATGTTGTAACCATTATTGGTAGTACCAATATTGTATTTGGTGAAGTTGACCGTTAAGGAGGTACAATGAAACGATATGATTTAAGACATTTGAAAGATGAATTTTATGATAGAATGGTAGAGCTTATTGATACAGATTTAAAAGTTGCAGAGGTTGGTATCTTCCTCTTTGAAATTGATGATTTCTCATCTATTCAAAAAAGTGCAGATGTTATAAAAGAGCAAGGTCATGATTTAATGAATTCACTAAAATTTAATGAAGTTGATTGGACTATTGTTGTTAAGAAAGCCGATGAAGCAACAAAAGAAGCTCGTCAAAATATAGCATTAAGAAAGTCCTCCCAGACTGATGAAGAGAAGGCTAAGTAATGTCTGCTGTTGTTTTCTCTACTTGGCAAGATGAATTTATTGACAATAGAGGTAAATCATCTGAAGAGTGGAGTAGCTCTGCATTCAAACTCCCTGAGGATTACACTGCTGATAGAAGCTCAAAGGCATTTATTGGATGGGACGGTGTAGCAATATTCCAAGAGGATGTTGATGCTGTTAGATTGGCTACAGAATATGCAGCTCAATATCAAGTATACTCTGAAGCTTGTGGTAGATGTGCTCCTGGTAGATGGGGTGGTAGAATTCTCTTTGACCTATTAGATAAAATAGCAAGAGGTGATGGAAGTCATGAAGATATAGAACATTTAACAGAAGTTAGTGAAACTATGATGGTAACGTCTAAATGTGAAATAGGTAGAACTGTACCTAAACCAATATTAGATTTAATGAAACATTATAAAGAGCAATTTGATAAATGTATTGATAATCAAGAGCAATCAAAACACTATGATCAAGATATAAATTATATTGCAAAGGTGACAGCACCTTGTACTGATATGTGTCCTGCTCATGTTGATATTCCTGCATATATTGAGGGTGTAAGAGATATGGTATTCACTGAATCTTTAGGTGCAACTAGACAGACTATGCCTTTAGCTCATACATGTGGTAGAGTATGTCCACACCCTTGTGAAGATGCTTGTAGACGAACAAATCTTGATGAACCAATATCAATTATGGAACTTAAAAGATTAGGTGCTGATTATGAGACAGACCACGGATTAGATTGGCAACACCCATATGAACCAAAACCTCTTAAAAATGATGGTAAAAAAGTAGCGATTATTGGAGCTGGACCAGCTGGTTTAACTACTGCATACTATTTAGCATTAGAAGGTATTAAAGTTGATATTTTTGAAGAACTTCCTGTTTTAGGTGGTGAAGTAGCTGTTGGTGTTCCAGAGTATCGTATGCCAATAGATAAATATAACAAAGATATTGAACTTGTTACTTCTATGGAAGCAGTAACTGTATATGCAAACCATAGAGTAGATGATAAAAGATTAGAAGAGATAGATGCAGAATATGATGCAACTATGTTAGCTTTTGGAACAAGATTATCAAAAAAAGTTAGAGCTAAAAACGAAAAATCAGATATGGATGGTTATTGGGGTGCTATTGATATGCTTGATAAAGTTAATCTTTGGACTAAATATGGCATTGGTTCATCTGCTTCTGATGACTTAAAAGATAAAACAGTTGTATGTGTTGGTGGTGGATTTACATCTATGGATGTTGTCAGATGTTCTATTCGTGAAGGTGCGAAAAAAGTAATTATGATTTATCGTAGAGATGAAAAAACAATTATTAGAAATACAACTTACGAAGAGTATCATGAAGCAGTTGAAGAGGGTGTTGAGTTTATATTCCACTCTGCTGTTGAAGAGATATTCGATGAAAATAATCAGATAACGAAATTATTAATTAACAAGTTCGAATTAGTTCCAGACCCTGATGGTGGTAGAGCTCAACTTGTTAAAATAGATGATGGTGATTTTGAAATTGATTGTGATTTTTTAATTCCTGCCGTATCTCAAGCAGCAGACTTACAACTTATACCAGAAAAGTGGGATTTAAAATTAACATCTTGGAATACAATTTTAACAAATGGTAAAGATTACATGACAAGTAGAGATGGATTATTTGCATCTGGTGACTGTGAATATGGACCTATGACTATAGTTAATGCAGTAGGACAAGCTAAAAGAGCATCTAGTGTAATTACTAGATATATTTATGATGGCAAAGTTAGTCTAACTGACGATGAAATAATGGAAGACCATTTAAATAAGCTCAAAGTTTACGATAAAAAAGAAAAAGTTACAGGTTGGATGCCAGGATTACCTAGAGTAGTTAGTGAAAAACTAGAAACTGATGAAAGAAAATATAATAATCGAGAAGTTAATTTAGGATTTACTGGTGAAGAGGCTATTAGCGAAGCAGAGAGATGTATGAGATGTTATTATATATCAATGGCGGTGGTCTAATATGTCTATTTCAATTAAAATTAATGGTAAGGATTGTGAAGGTGTTGCTGGTGATACAATATTAAATATTGCTAGAGCTAATGATATTTATATCCCAACTATGTGTTACTTAACAAAAGTTGCACCTATTGCTAGTTGTAGAATGTGCGTTGTTGCCGTTGAGGGTGTTGAAGGGATGATATTATCTTGCCAAGAAAAAGCTATTAATGGGGCGATTATTACAACTTCAACTCCAGAAATAGAAAAACAACGAAAAAATATTATGAAACTTTATGATGTAAATCACCCTTTAGAATGTGGAGTATGTGATAAGAGTGGAGAGTGTGATTTACAAAATAAGACAATGGAATTTGAGGTAGATAAACAAACATTTACGGCTAAAGAGCAACATAGACCAGTTCAAGATTGGGGATTTATATCTTATGACCCATCTTTATGTATTATGTGTGAAAAATGTGTAAGAGTTTGTACCGAAATTGTAGGAGACAATGTTTTAGCAATCAGTTCAGGTGGATATAACTCTACTATTATTAATACAAAACTAGATGAAGATTGTAGTAATTGTGGGGAATGTATGTCTGTATGTCCTGTTGGAGCATTAGTTAGTACAGATTTTAAATACTCATCAAATGCATGGGAATTAAATAAGATTCCTGCTAGTTGTTCTCATTGTAGTTCTGCCTGTCAACTTAGTTATGAGGTTAAAGCAGATAGCATTTTTAATAATGAGAAAAAAATATATCGAGTAACAAATAATTATGAGTTTTCATCTCTCTGTGGTGCTGGTAGGTTTGGATTTGATTATGCTAATAATAATGTAACCAAAGATGAAATAGCATTTGATAATGCAGTAGAAGCATTTAAAAAAGCTGATACTATTAGATTTAGTGCAACTATTACAAATGAAGAGGCATTAATTCTTCAAAATATAAAAGAAAAATATGATATTAATTTAGTATGTGATGAAGCTAGAGGTTATCAGAAATTTTTAAATGAATTTAATAGCATTACAGGCAAATCCTTATATAGTGGAAATCTTGAAAATATCTCTAAATCACAAGGTATCATAGTATTAGGTTCAAGAATTAATGATGATAATCCAATGGTTAAATATCATATTACAATGGCAAGTAGACGAAAACGAGCTAGAGTAATATATATGCATCCAATGGAAGATTATTCAATGAAAGAAATTATTACACAATTTATTAAGTATGAAGTTGGTAGTGAAGAGGGTGTTACAGCTCTTTTAGCTAGAACTTTAATAAATAGTGATGATGAGAATATTAAAAATTATTTAGATGATTTAGATATTGGAAATCTAAGTGCAGAGAGCAATATTGGAGAAGAGGAATTAGCTGATTTATCAAAATCTTTAAACAGGAAATCTGGATTTAGTTTAGTTATCGGTTCAGATTTATATAATCATCCACAAGCTAAGAATATTGCAAAATTACTTGGACTGATAGAAATTCATACTAACTTTGAAGTTCTTATAGTTCCACCTGCTACTAATGCTTTAGGTGTTTCTTTAATATGCGACCTTAGTGATGAGGTAAATGGGTACACAATCGGTTATAATACAGAAGGAGATTTTGTATTGAGTGCTTTAGGTAATACTGATTTAGATATACCTGCTCTTAATCAACAAGAAGGAACTTTTACAACTGTTGATAAGAGAGTTGTTCCAACAAATGTAGGATTAGAGTATCATGGATATGTATTAAATGATATTGCAAATGCTTTAGGTTTAAATAATAAATATACAATAGATTATACACCTCATCTGCCTATTAAGAATGGTTATAAATCAATTAAATTTGATGAATTACCAGATTATTTTGATAGTATAGGTAATGAGCATAGAGGATATTTATTAGATATAGTCAATCATGAACAAAATTTAGATTTAGATGAAATTTCAACTCTTCCAACTTATGATGGCAGTGTAATCTATAATTGTAATAAGGGAACACAGTTTTCTGCATTTACAAATAAAAGTGAATATCTAAGTAATGAAACTGTATTAAAGGGTTCTTCTCAATTTGCCACAGTAGCAAAATTAAAAGATAAAGATAAAATTAAATTTACTTTAAATGGCGTTAATTATGAAAGAGTGTTTAAGATTGATACATTAATGAAAGGAACTATTGCTATTAATCCTACTTTCGATATGGGATTAAGTAGCACTTTGGTATCCTCTTATAGATTTAGTCAACCAAAATTAGAAAAAATGGATAGTTAAAGATGAGTAATGAAATAACAATTAAAATTGACGGTATTGAATATAAAACTCAAGAGGGTGAATATATTCTAAATGCTGCCCGTGCTAATGATATATTTATTCCTGCTATCTGCTACCTTACAAGATGTTCGCCAACATTAGCTTGTCGTATCTGTTTGGTAGAAGCTGATGGAAAAAGAGTCTATGCATGTAATGCTAAAGCCAAAGATGGGATGGAAGTTACTACTACAACTGAAGAGATTTTAGAAGAGCGTCGAGCTATTATGGAAGTTTATGATGTTAATCACCCTCTTCAATGTGGAGTATGTGACCAAAGTGGTGAGTGTGAACTTCAAAATTATACTCTAGAATTAGGTGTTGACTCACAGAGTTATATGATACCTGATACAAAAAGAGAAACTATAGAATGGAGTAGTATTTTACATTATGATGCAGGTTTATGTATTGTGTGTGAACGATGTACTACAGTATGTAAAGATATGATGGGTGATAGTGCCATTAAAACAGGCCCTAGAGGTGGAGAAAAGCTTGGTAAAGAGCAGAAAAGTTTAATGCCAAAAGATGCCTATGCTATGTGGAATAAATTACAAAAATCTGTAATTGTGCCAAGTAATGGAACAGACCAAACAAATTGTAGTGATTGTGGTGAGTGTATTGCTGTATGTCCTGTGGGTGCTTTAGTTAGTAAAGATTTTGTATATACAACTAACGCATGGGAATTAAAAAGAGTTCCTGCAACTTGTGCTCATTGTAGTAGTGGTTGCCAGATTTATTATGAAACAAAACATACATCGATAGAAGATAAGACAGAGAAGATTTATAGAGTTACAAATGAGTGGAACTATGTATCTCTATGTGGAGCTGGTAGATTTGGTTATGATTTTGAAAATCGTGTAGAAGGTAAAGATAAAGAGGCATTTGATAGGGCTGTAGAAGCACTTAAAAAAGCTGATACAATTAAATTCAACTCTGTTATTACTAATGAAGAGGCTTTAATGCTTCAAACTCTGAAAGATGAATTTGGTAAAAAATTAGTTAACTCTGATGCTTATGCTTTTCAACAATTCTTAAGAGCATATTCAAAACCAGCAGGTCAAATTCTTTATGGTAGTGATTTTAAAGAGATTATGAAAACGGATTTTGTAATTAGTGTTGGAGCTAGTCTAAGAAATGATAATCCAAATGCTAGATACGCCTTTAATAATATTCAAAAAATGAATAAAGGTTCAGGTTTATATTTCCATCCAATTGCTGACTCTTTAATATCAGATATGGGTAAAAATATAGTTACATTTGCCCATAAAGTCGGTCAAGAAGAGGCAGTTTTATATCTTATTTTAGACCTATTCGCAGATAAATCAAAATTAGCAGAAGATACTATAGATTATATTAACTCATTCCATTCAACTAAAACAGTAATAGTTAAAGAGAAAGTAATGAAGTCTATCACAGAAACAGTGACAGATAAAGCTACTGGTGAGAGTAAAGAGATAACTAAGAAAGTTCCTGAAATGGTTGAGAAAGAGGTTGAAGTAGATGTTAATGAATTAGTAACTCTTGTTGGTGGTGATTCTAAATTTGCTGATACATTTACTAAAATCATGAAGAAAAAAGAGACATTCTCCCTAATAATAGGTGAGGATTTATATTATCATCCTAAAGCTAAAAATTTAGCTAACCTTGTTGCATTAATTGAAACTAGTTGTAACATGAAAGTAGCGATGATACCACCAAAAACCAACTCTTTAGGTGTAGCATTAATTTGTGAACTTGATGAGAGTGAAGATGGATATGTTGTTGGATATAATGAAATAGGTGATTTTGAAATATCTGCTTTAGGAAGTGGAGATTTTGATATTCCAGCAATGAATCAACAAGAGGGAACTCTTACAAATATGAATAAAAGAGTTACTCCAACAAATTCTGCATTGGAATATAAAGGCTATGAGTTAAATGATTTGATGAAATCTTTAGGATGTAATCAAGATTTAACTATTGATTGGACTCCTTTACTTGCATCAAAAAGAGGATTTATCTCTGCTAACTTTGATGATTTACCAAATGGTTATACAAATAGTGGTGAAGAGAATAGAGGTTATGCTTTAGAAAACTTAATGAAAAGAGATAGTGATTTTGAAGTAAACAAGTTTGATGATAGTATTGTCTTAGATGGAGAAATTGCATATAGATGTAATCCTCAAAGACAATTTAATGATTTCACAGATAAAACACATCAAATCTTTGAGAGTTTCTCTCTTTATGCAAGTCCTTCTAAGGCAAAAGCCTTAGGTGATAAAGTTGAAGTTAACTTTGGAAAAGAAAGTATGGTATTAGGTGTAGTAGCTGATGATAGAATGGGTGGCGATATTGTATCTATCCCTGATTTCAAAAGTGACAAAGATGTATATTCTCTATTTGGTAGAGATAGATATAAAATCGTAACAATTAAAAAGGTGTAGATATGGACGCAACAGTATTACCTGAAGTTACCAGTCTAGGAGTAGTTATCAAAGCGATAATTATTCTGACAATAATCTCAGCAATAGCTGGATTTGGTACTTATATAGAGCGTAAGATTTTGGCATTTATGCAAAGAAGATTAGGACCTACTCATGTTGGTCCTTTTGGTCTTTTACAAATTGCAGCAGATGGTATTAAACTTTTTACTCAAGAGGATATTATTCCACAAAATGCTAATAAATTAATTTTTCAAATAGCACCAGCAATTACAGCAGCAACAGCATTTATAGCTTTAGCATCCGTACCTGTTTTTCCTGACTTTATAATTCCTGAATTTATTCCAATATTAGGTGGAACATTTGTACCATCAATAGCAGCTGATATAAATGTTGGTATATTATTTGTTTTAGGAATGATGGCTGCTGGATTATATGGTCCACTTTTAGCAGGTATGGCTCAAGCTAATAAATGGGGTATTATCGGAAGTGCTAGAACAGCTATCCAATTTTTAAGTTATGAAGTTGTTACAGGGTTATCTATTTTAGCACCTATCATGTTAGTTGGTTCATTATCTCTAGTAGATTTCAATGAATATCAAGCTGGTGAATTTACAGAGTGGCTAATTTGGCAACAACCTGTAGCATTTGTTTTATTCTTAATCGCAGGATTTGCAGAAACAAACAGAACACCATTTGACCTTCTTGAACATGAAGCAGAAGTTATATCTGGGTATGCAACAGAGTATAGTGGTATGAGATGGGGTATGTTCTTTATTGGTGAATATGCTAATATGATTACAGTAGCTATTTTAGCATCTGTAATGTTCCTTGGTGGATATAATGATTTAGGATTTATTGCTGGTTGGTTTATTATAATTCTTAAAATTTCATTCTTCTTCTTTCTGATGTTATGGGTTAGAGCATCTTGGCCACATATCAGACCAGACCAATTAATGTGGCTATGTTGGAAAGTTCTTATGCCATTAGCCCTAGTAAACATTCTCATCACAGCTATTGTGATGATGATATAAGGAGTAGATATGAGTTTAGAAGAATTTAAAAATAGAAATGTAGGAGAACAATCTTACAGAATGTTAGATTTAGAACATACCCCTGAAACAGGATTAGGTAAGTTCGGTCAAGTAGCAAAAAGAACTGTTAAAGGTGAACTTTTTGTTGGACTATGGGTAACCCTTAGAGAGATGAAAAATGCTCTCTTTGGTGGTAAAATGCATACAATTAAATATCCTTTAGAGAAGCTTCCTATTTCTCCAAGATATAGAGCAATACATGATATGTTAAGACTTCTTGAAAGTGGTCACTATAGATGTATTGGGTGTGGATTATGTGAAAAAATTTGTATCTCTGATTGTATTAAAATGGATACAAGATATGATGAAAATCAAAGAAAAGAGGTTAGTGAATATACAATTAACTTTGGTAGATGCATATTTTGTGGATATTGTGCAGAAGTGTGTCCTGAACTTGCAATTGTTCATGGTGGACGATATGAAACAGCTTCGGAACAGAGAGCTAGTTTTTCATTATTTGAAGATATGCTAACACCTATTGATGCACTTAAGCAACAGAAAGAATTTGATGGATTTGGTGCTGTTAGTCCAAATGCTGATGAGAATATCAAGAAAACGCCACTTGCGTACTAAAATAAAAAGGAGAAAAAATGTATGAACAAATAGCCTTTTATTTATTTTCAGTCCTAACTATAGGACTTTTTTTAGTAACGGTTTTAACAAAAAATATACTTTATGCTATGACTTCACTAGCTGGAGGCATGGTTTTTATTTCTGGTTTCTTCTTCCTATTGGAAGCAGATTTTTTAGGTGTAGTTCAATTAATAGTATATGTAGGAGCTGTAATGGCTCTATATGCATTTGCAATGATGTTCTTTGATGCTACTCGAGATATTAAAGAGAATACAACATCAAATTATTTAGTATTCTTTTTAGGTGGTATGATCGCCTTAATGTTAGTAATTATATTTATAGCTCCAATTATGGGTGATAATATTCAATCTATGTATCCTCCGATAGAAGGTGCAGGAAATGCTCAATCAGTTGGATTAGTTCTATTTACAAAATACTTAGTTCCATTTGAAGTTGCTGCGCTTATGCTTTTAGTTGCAATGATTTCAGGTATTATATTAGCAGGTAAAAAAATGGATAATAGTTTAACTACTCAAGAAGATATAATAATAGAAAAAGAGGAGATAATAAAATGATAGGTCTTAGTCATTACCTTGTACTCTCTGGATTAGTATTTTCAGTTGGTCTTGTAGGAGTTTTAAGAAGAAGAAATCTTTTGATGTTATTTTTTGCAACAGAGATTATGTTAAATGCAGCAAATATAGCTTTTGCTGCAGTGTCTTATTATTATAATGATTTGACAGGTCAAATGTTTGCTTTCTTTATTATCGCAGTAGCAGCTAGTGAAGTAGCAGTTGGTTTAGGACTTTTAATTGTTCTTTACAAAAAATTTGGAACGCTTAATCTTGATGATTTAGCATCTATGAAAGGGTAATAATGGAAAAGTTTGTATATATTGCACTTTTTGCACCGTTAGTTGGTTCTCTTTTTGCTGCTCTTTTTGGAATGACTCCTAAAAAGACTTTTATTGGAGTAATCTCTTCACTTCTATTAGCAACTTCATTTGTTGCCTCAGCTATTCTTGCAACTTATGTTGTTCAGACTGGTCATGGTATTCATGTTACAATGATGGATTGGATCAGTGCTGGTGATTTAGATATTCCATTTGGATTCGTTGTTGACCAGATAAGTGTTACAATGATGGTTGTTGTAACTTTAGTTTCGACTGTTGTTCATATTTATTCTATTGGTTATATGGATCATGACAAAAGTTTTAACAGATTTTTCTCTTACCTATCAGCATTTGTATTCTCTATGTTAATACTTGTTATGAGTGATAACTTTGCAGGATTATTTATTGGTTGGGAAGGAGTTGGTGTCTGTTCTTGGTTACTTATTGGTTTTTGGTATCATAAACCTGATGAGTCTCCAGATGTTAATCCATCAATCTCTCCATCTTGGGCAGCAAATGAAGCATTTATTGTAAACCGTATTGCTGACCTTGCTATGCTTGTTGGTATCTTTGTTCTTTACTGGAGTACAGGTTCACTTCAATATGATGTTGTTTTCCCTGCACTTCCATATTTAGATGATGCAATTTTAACAACTGCTGCTATTGCACTATTTATTGGAGCAATGGGAAAATCAGCACAATTTCCTCTACATACTTGGTTAACAGATGCAATGGAAGGTCCTACACCTGTTTCTGCTTTAATTCATGCAGCAACAATGGTAACAGCAGGGGTTTTCTTAGTAATTAGAGCTAACCCTTTATATTCAATGCCTGAAGTATCTGAAGTTAGCTTCTTTATAGCATCTCTTGGTACATTTGTAGCATTCTTTGCAGCATCTATGGCTTTAATAGAGAGAGACCTTAAAAGAATTATTGCGTACTCTACACTTTCACAGTTAGGTTATATGTTCGCTGCCGCTGGATTAGGAGCTTACTGGATTGCACTTTTCCATTTAGCAGCTCATGCATTCTTTAAAGCTCTTCTATTTTTAGGTGCTGGTAATGTTATGCATGCAATGCATGATGAACTAGACATCTTTAAAATGGGTGGACTTAAAAGGGTGATGAGAGGAACTTACCTCTATATGGGTATCGCTTCTATAGCTCTTGCAGGTATTCCACCATTTGCTGGTTTCTTCTCAAAAGATGCAATTATTGAAACAGCATTTAATGAAGGTACTTTAGTTTTATGGACAATACTTGTTGTAACAGCTGGAATGACAGCATTTTATAGCTTTAGACAAGTGTTCTTAACCTTTGATGGAAATGAAAGATATAAAGAATTTAATATTCATCCACATGAAATGTATAAATTTGTACTTATTGCAATGAGTCCATTAGCACTATTAGCAATGATAGCTGGATTCTTTCAAGAAGAATTTCACAAGTTTATTACGACAAGTTTAGAAATTATGCCAAATTATGAGATGAGTCATCATACGCATGAATTAGCATTATATTTAGGAATTCTTGTTCTAATATTTGCTATTGGTGGAATATTATTAGCTTATAAAAAATATGCTAATGGTTTGGTTAGAAATGAAAAAGTTGAAAATAGTTTTATCTATCAACTTTTGAAAAATCAGTATTATATCCCTGCTTTTTATGCAGAGTTTATCTCTAAGCCTTATGCTTTGATTTCAACTATGCTATGGAAATCTGTTGATATGAAAATTGTTGATGCCACTGTAGATGGAATTGCGAATATGTTCTATAAAGGTGGGGATAATACTAGAAAAATGCAAACAGGTAACCTCTCTAACTATCTTAACTGGATGGCAGTTGGATTAGTTATAATGTTACTTGTAGCAACAATCTATACATTAAAAGCTTAAGGAGTAGATAGATGGATAATATTTTAAGTGTATTGATATTTTTCCCCGCAATTGCAGGATTGTTGGGGTTTGTTGTTGATAAAAGTAGCGCTAGAGTTTATGGTATCAGTGTAGCAACAGTAGAGTTACTACTTGCTATTTGGCTCTGGATGAGTTTTGATGGAACAAATGCTGGAATGCAGTTTATAGAACTCATTCCTTTAGTTCCTGATTTTGGCATAAATTATTATGTAGGTGTTGATGGAATCAGTCTATTTATCGTAGTTATGGCTGCACTAATGACTCTTCTTGGTATGATAGGCATGAGTATTGAAAAAGATATTAAAAATATGATTATATCTCTTCTATTTTTAGAGATGACAATGATTGGTGTTTTTGTAGCTCTTGATGCGATTGTATTTTATCTATTCTGGGAATTATCTCTTGTTCCAATGTTATATATTATTGGTGCATGGGGTGGACCTCTAAGAATATATGCATCTATTAAATTTTTCTTGTATACATTTACAGGTTCTTTAATCATGCTTGTTGGTCTATTATTTATGGCTTATTTATACCAAAGTGTATCAGGTGTTTGGAGTTTCTCTATTACCGATTGGTATGCATTGGTACTACCTGTTGATTATCAAATATGGTTATTTTTAGCTCTTTTTGCAGGATTTGCAATTAAAGTACCAATGTTTCCATTCCACACTTGGTTACCTTATGCACATGGACAAGCACCAACAATTGGTTCTGTTATACTAGCAGCTGTACTCCTTAAAATGGGTACTTATGGTTTTGTTAGATTTTCTCTTCCGTTATTTCCTGATGCTTCTGTAATTATGATTCCATTTATCACTGTCATAGCCGTCATTATGATTATATATACAGCAATGATAGCTTATGCACAAGAGGATATAAAGCAAGTCATTGCATACTCATCTGTATCACATATGGGTGTTATTGTTCTTGGTACATTCGCAATGAATGCAGAGGGTATCAGTGGTTCAATCTTTTTGATGCTATCACATGGTATTGTATCTGGTGCATTATTTATGTTAGTTGGTGTAATATATGACAGAAGAGGTACGAAAATGATGAGTGAGTTTGGTGGGTTAGCTTCGGTTATGCCTAAATATGCTCTTATCTTTGGTATTATGTTAATGGCATCAGTTGGATTACCTTTAACTATCGGTTTTGTTGGAGAATTTCTAGTTCTTCTAGGTTTCTATAGTATATCTCCAATTGCAACTATACTAGCTGGTACAACTATTATACTTGGTGCAGTTTATATGTTAAGACTATATAAAAGAACTTTCTTTGGACCAATTACAAATGAAAAAAATGAAAATTTACCAGACTTAAATGGTAGAGAATTAACTGCTCTTGTTCCTCTTGTAGCTATTGTTATATGGCTTGGCGTATATCCTAAACCTGTTTTAGAACCAATTGATACAAGTGTGAAAGCATTAATTAGTTTTATGCATGAAAAGGCACAAACTGCTGAAGCAAAAGAGACAATAATACTTAGTAAGACAATTAAGGAGGCAAAATAATGTTAGAGCCAATTAATGTGAGTTTAGCTTCTTTAAACTTAGTTACACTATCACCAATGCTTATTGCTATCGCAGGTGGATTAATTATATTAATAATCGACCTACTAAAAGATGGATTGCATAAATCTCTCTATGTTATGATGACAATTTTGATTCTATTTATTGATTTCGGTTCAGTTATGGGATTAAATGTAAATGAACGGGGATTTTTTGACGTAATGCTTATTGATGGACTTTCAATTGTTTCCCAACTATTAATATTAATAGCATCTATGTTATTTATTCCTCTAGCCCTTACATCTAAAAGATTTCATGAATACTCATATCCAGAATTTTTTGCACTTTTCTTATTTATGATTGCTGGATTCCAATTTATGGTATCAAGTGATAACCTTATTCTTATATTTGTAGGTATTGAAACATCTTCATTATCATTATATACACTTATTGCTCTTCATAATAGAGATAATGCCATTGAAGCATCAATTAAATACTTTACTATGGGTGCATTAGCAGCAAGTTTCTTTGTTATGGGTTCTGCTATTATCTATGCTCTTACAGGAAGTGTTGAACTTTATCAAGTAGCTGATGTACTTCAAGGTAGAATAGATGAACCAGCAGTTATGGGTGCAATATTGGTAGGTTCAATATTTCTACTAGTTGCATTTGGATTTAAATTATCTCTTTTCCCATTCCATACTTGGGCACCTGATGTTTATGAAGGTGCTTCTGCTCCACTAGCAGGATATATGTCAATTGTTCCTAAAATTGCTGTATTTGTTGTTGCTATGCGTATATTTGGTATGTATATAGATTTAGGGATAGAGTGGGTTAGAATCTTAATTCTAGTTTTGGCTGTTCTTACTATGACATTAGCAAATATGATGGCATTAGTTCAACAAGATGTGAAGAGAATGTTAGCATATAGTTCTATTTCTCATGCTGGTTTTGTTATGGCAGCCATTGCCCTTGATACAACAAAAGCAAATACAGGTGTATTCTTATATTATGGATTATTTATGTTTACTAACCTCGGAGCATTTACAATGCTATGGATTAGCCGACATAAAAACAATGTACACCATGATAGATTTGATCACCCTTATGAAAAATTTGCTGGGTTAGTTCAAGTTATGCCAATGGGTGCAGCTGTAATGGGTCTATTTATGTTATCTTTA
Organism: Campylobacteraceae bacterium; assembly: GCA_027063105.1. GTDB lineage: Bacteria > Campylobacterota > Campylobacteria > Campylobacterales > Sulfurovaceae > SZUA-451. Next base: position 3,307 of record JAMOSL010000028.1, on the reverse strand, counting down.
GCAGGTATTCCACCTTTCTCTGTGTTTTGGGGAAAAATTTATATCATGAGTGCAGCAGTTGATTCTGGTTATATATGGTTAGCAATTATAATGGGTCTAAATTCAGCTATCGCAGCATATTATTATTTGAAATTAATAGTATATATGTTTTTAATGGCTCCATCAAATGATAATAAAACAGTTTATTACAATATTACAAAACCTCTAATGACAATTATTGGTATAGCTGTTGTTGCAACTGTATCATCAGTATTCTTCATGCAACCTCTAATATCATATATCTTCTATATGGTAAGTGCTAGTGGATATTAATCCTTAGTAATTTTATATTATCCCCAGTTTAACTGGGGGCAATCGTTGATGAATTATTATTTCAACTACCTAATCATTACACTTAGATTTTAACGCAAAGAACGCAATAAAATATTCTTTAAATATAAAGAATCTACTAGAATTCAAGTTATATAAAAGATAAAATACAATATACTTTCAATGTTTAAAATATATATGAGCAAAATTATTAATACAAAGTTAGCGAAATCCAAGCATTTGTGGGTTTTTCTCTAAATTTAGACAAAAATTATAAAAAGGTAGCTTAGACCTTAATCATAACCAATGACTTTGTGTTTTTGGCGATTTTAACTAAGAGTAGAATATTGCTTTACTTCAGAAAATAATAATAAAAAATATGTCTCTGCTTCTTTGAAAATGTAAAGTTTAATGACTTAGAGAAAGAAGAATTTGAAATAAGCAAATAAACTTGTATGAAAAAAGTATTTTAGATGAATTATTATTGTCTAAATCTATTCCCTTAACATCTTTTAATTTAATTTAATATAATATCATTAGTTAATATAAAAATACAAAGGATTATCTATGAGTTTTATAGTGGTGGACACAGAGGGCAATGATATAATTACAGAGATAGCAATTATTGATGAAGATGGTAAATTAATTTTTGAGGAGTTTATAGATAATAATCTAAAAGATGTATTGCTTAGAGCTAAAATTATATTAGAATTAAATATTACTGTAGCTCACTATGCAGAACATGATAGAGCTATTCTCGAAAAAAGTTATAAATCTGTTGGAATTCCTATCAAACTTAATATGATATGTTCTTATGAGAAGAGTAGAGAGTTAATTAAAGATATTGAAAGCTATTCATTAGAGTTTTTATCTAAGAGTCTTTTTTTACAAGATAGTGATAAATTCTTTAATAAAGATTTAGCGCATAGAGCCTCTTATGATGCACAGTTTACATATCTTTTATATAAAAAACTTTTAGATATAGAAAAATCTAATAAAAATGCAAAAAATATAAATCCATTTAGTAGCTCAAAAGTAGATAATCCATTTCAACATCATTTTGATGATAAATCTTTATATAAAAGTGAATTTAAAACTCTTCTTAATGGAGTTAGCGAAATTAAAAATGACCCAAATCATCAAACAAAATCAATGGTTATTCTTGGCAAAGCAGGAAATGGTAAAACTCACCTTATGATGCGATTTGTTCAAGAGGTATCTAAGACAAATAGATTTTTATTTATTGGAAAACCGAATGATAAAAACAATATTATTTCACATATTTATACAAAAATTTTAGAATCATTTATTCAAAAAATAGATGATTCGGAGTATTCTCAATTAGAGTACCTATTAGCTAAATCTTTCTCTAGAATAATTATTAATAATAGTTCTAATCAAAAGATTAAAGATAGTTTAGAGAGTGATCCACTGAACATTTATAAAAAATTTGGTAGAACTGCTAATCGTGCTCAAAATTGGAAATCAATTGAAAAGAGTATGATAAAATGGTACAATAATAAATATGGTGGAGATATATTATCTATCGATATTCTAAAGGCACTTATAAAATATACATATTATGTTGATGAAGATAGAAGAAATTTAGTTATCAGTTATCTTAGTGGTAAAGAGTTGGATAATGAGCAATTAATTAAAATTGGATTAGGAAAACATGATGGAGATTTGAATAAAGAGAAGTTTGCTTTATCTGCAATATCTTTATTTGGTAAATTATCTATTTTTGATGAACCATTAATTATATCTTTTGACCAATTAGAAGCTATGAGTGGAGATGAAGAGTTAGTCCAAAACTTTGTAGAGAGTGTAAAAGAAATTATGACACAAACTAAAAATTCACTTATATTATTAAATCTTTTTCCAAATAGATGGAGTGAATATGAAACTCTATTTGATGGTTCAGTAATTGATTTATTAGGTAGAACAAAAGTCTATTTAGATAGACCTAGCAGTCCAGATATGCGTAATATGCTAATTGATAGAGCTAATTCTTCAGGTGTCAATTTGGAGTATATTTTTGGTCATAATATATATAAAGATATTTTACAATACGATTCCATCAGAAAAGTCCTTAATCGTGCAAATGAATATTATCAATCAATAATTCATAATATACCATTACCAGAAAGAGAAGAGCTATCATTAGAAGAAAAATTTAACCAACTTATAATGAGGGTTGAACATCTAGAGTCTCTTAATAAAATTAAAATACCTAAAATAGAGAAAAAGATTCATTTTGATATTGAAGAGTATATTAATAAAGTCTATAAGAATAAAGATAGAGAGTATAAAAAAAGGACTATTATTGATGATAAAAATGATATAGGAAAATTATCATTTATATTAACTTCAATTAACTCTTTATATCCTTTTTCTCTAAACTTTTTTAAAATGAAAAAAGTGATACCTGAACATATAAGAATTTCAACTAATAAATTTACTTATGTTATAGGTTTTTTACATCTGGAAGGTAGAACATTTACGAATAGAATAAAAAACTTTAATGAATTAGTGGTAAATCATGAAGAGTATTATTTTAGATTATTTAGAGATGTTCGAGAGAGCACTATTAGAGGGAAAGTATCCAAAGAAGAGATAGAAAAATTGCAAAATTCTCCAAAAGGTGACTTCTTGCTAATGCAAAAAGATGATAGAGTAATATATGAGACAATCTATCAATTAATTATAGATCATAAAAATAAAGATATTGATGTATCTTTAGAATTATTAATGAATGCTATTACAGATAAATATGATTCATTTTGGTTATGTAAACTTATTGTAAGTTAAATATAAGTTAAATAAACATATTTCAATTAAGTGAGAACTAATCATCAAGGGATTAAACGATATTAAATAAAAGGAAATAATATGCAAACTTATATAGACCCATTTACAGATTTTGGATTTAAGAGAATATTTGGAAGTGAAGAGTCGAAACCACTGTTAATAAGTTTTTTAAATGATATTTTACCAA